>CAZNZI010000085.1:0-1766 GCA_964577475.1 uncultured Rhodospirillaceae bacterium | reverse complement strand
GTCGGCCTCGGCCGGGATGATCATCGTTTCGACCACGGCGCTCAGCACGATGGTCTGCAACGACCTCGTCATGCCGGCTTTGCTGCGGGTCGGTCAACGCTATCTGGTCGCCCGACGGGATCTGATCCCGTTGCTGCTGTGGATTCGACGCTGGGCGATGGTCGTTGTGATGGCGTTAGGCTATGTCTACATGCGCTATGTCAGCGAAGAATCACCGCTGGTGTCCATCGGTTTGATCTCCTTTGTCGCGGTGGCGCAGTTTTTTCCGGCACTGGTGCTCGGTCTCTTTTGGCGCCGCGCGGCGCGTATCGGTGCCTTCACGGGTGTCACCGCGGGATTTGCGATCTGGGTCTATACGCTTCTGTTGCCGTCTTTCGCGAAGTCCGGCCTGCTTCCGGCCAGCTTCGTCGGTCAAGGCTTGTTCGGGATCGATCTCCTGAAACCCTACAGCCTGTTCGGCATGACCGGGCTCGATCCTGTCGTGCACAGTTTCTTCTGGTCGATGCTGGCCAATTTCGGGTTGCTGGTCGGCCTGTCGCTTGTCATCCGCCAATCACCGATCGAGCGGGCGCAGGCAGCGCTTTTCGTCGATGCCTTTCAGGGTGCCGATGCCGCCCAGCTTTGGCGCCGTACCGCCGCCTTGCCCGATTTGCGGACACTGGTGGGCCGCTTTCTCGGTCACCGCCAGGCGGAAGCCGCATTCCTTGAGCGGGCCCAGCGGCGCGGTCTCGACCCGGAGGGCATCGAGGCCGATGCCGAGATGGTGCTCTATGCCGAGCGGCTATTGGCCGGTGCTATCGGCTCCGCGTCGGCCCGGGCCCTGGTTGGCTCGGTGGTGAAGGAGGAGCCGCTTGGGATCGACGAGGTCATGCGTATCCTCGATGAGACATCGCGGGTGATCGAATCCAACCGCCAGCTCGAAGAGAAGTCCCGTGCACTGGAAGCGGCCGGCGAGGAATTGCGCCGGGCCAACGAGCGTTTGACCGAACTCGACCGGCTCAAGGACGAGTTCGTCTCCACGGTCAATCACGAGCTGCGCACGCCGCTGACCTCGATCCGGTCGTTCTCGGAGATTTTGCTCGACAATCCGCATCTCGAAGAGGATCGCCGGGCCGAGTTCTGCACCATCATCGTCCGGGAAACCGAACGCCTGACGCGCCTGATCAACCAGATGCTCGATCTGGCACGGATCCAGTCCGGAGAATTCCCGACCCAACTGGTGGCGGTCAATCTTGTCCAGATCGTCCACGACGCGATCGCCGCTACCAGCAACGTACTGAGCGAGCGGGGCATCAAGATTCAGATCGATGCGGCGTCCCTCGGGCCGCCGGTTCTCGGCGATCGTGACCTCCTGATGCAGGTCATGCTCAATCTGGTTTCCAACGCCGCCAAGTTTTGTCCCGCGGGCGACGGACGTGTCGAGATTTCGATCTCCGTTGTGGATCCCGATTGGATCGCGTTGACCGTTTCCGACAATGGGCCCGGTATTCCTGCGGCGATGCGCGAAGCGGTGTTCGAACGGTTTCGGCAGATCGGTGACGTGCAAAGCGGAAAGCCTCAGGGGACCGGGCTTGGTCTCAGCATTTGCCGCATGATCATGACCCGGCTGGGAGGATCGATTCGCATCGAACAAGGCGATGAGCGCGGTGCCGCATTCATTGTCCGGTTGCGCAGGGCAAGTGGTGTCGGGGGAGACCAGGAACTTGAGTTGGCTGCTGAAGCCGGACCCTAAATGCCCAGATAGCGCGCCATGATCTCGGGCGACG
>CAZNZI010000084.1:0-3151 GCA_964577475.1 uncultured Rhodospirillaceae bacterium | reverse complement strand
GCCGTGGTGGTGATCGATTCGATCCAGACCATGTATCTCGACAGCCTCGACTCGGCGCCGGGCACCGTGGCCCAGGTGCGCGCCTGCGCGGCCGAGATGATCCGGGTGGCCAAGCGGCGCGGCTTCACCCTGTTCCTGGTCGGCCATGTGACCAAGGAGGGCCAGATCGCCGGCCCCCGCGTGCTGGAGCACATGGTCGACACGGTTCTCTATTTCGAGGGCGAGCGCGGGCATCAGTTCCGCATTCTGCGCGCCACCAAGAATCGCTTCGGCCCGACCGACGAGATCGGCGTGTTCGAGATGACCGACGGGGGATTGGTGGGTGTCGCCAACCCCTCGGCGCTGTTCCTGGCCGAGCGGCGCGGCAATGTTTCGGGCGCCTGCGTCTTTGCCGGGATCGAGGGCACGCGGCCGGTTCTGATGGAGATTCAGGCGCTCGTCGCCCCCTCGGCCCTGGGCACGCCGCGGCGCGCCGTGGTGGGCTGGGACTCGGGCCGGCTGTCGATGCTTCTGGCGGTTCTGGACGCCCGGGCCGGCCTTGCCTTGGGCAGTAATGACGTATATCTGAACGTGGCCGGCGGGCTGAGGATCAGCGAGCCGGCGGCCGATCTGGCGGTGGCTGCGGCCCTGGTGTCCTCGGCGATGGATATGCCGGTTCCGGCCGATATGGTCGTGTTCGGCGAAATCGGCCTGTCGGGCGAGGTGCGGGCGGTCAGCCAGGCGGAAGCGCGGCTGAAGGAAGCCGCCAAACTGGGTTTCGCCCGCGCGCTGGTTCCAAAAATCGGCCGCGCGGCCAAGCCGGGGGCCGAGTCCGCTTTGGCGGCCCGGCCCATCGGCCATGTGCAGGATCTGTCGGCCCTGTTCCGGCGCGACCCTGCTGCGGCGGCGAAGCGATGATTGAGGTGGTTTTCGTGCGGCACCCCCCATCCCACCCTTCCCCCTCAAGGGGGGAAGGAGTCTGTTCAGCGTTCCCTATCCCCTTGAGCGGGAGGGTTAGGGTGGGGGGTACCCTCACATGAACACCGTCGATATCGCCGTTGGCGTGGTGCTGCTGATCTCGGGCGTATTCGCGCTGGTGCGCGGCTTCGTCCATGAGGTCTTGGCGGCGGCCGGCTGGGTGCTGGCGCCGCTGGCGGCCTTCTGGGCGGTGCGGCGCCTGCCGGTGGTCCATCAGCTGGCGTCCCGCATCCTCGACAAGGAACCCTATACCGACATCATCGGCGGCGCGGTCGTCTTCCTGATCGTTCTCATCTTGATGTCCTTCGTCACCCATGCGGTGGCGCGCCGCGTCCAGCGCAGCGCCCTGGGCTCGACCGATCGTGCGCTCGGCTTCGCCTTCGGGCTGGTCCGCGGCTTGGTGCTGTGCAGCCTGGCCTTCATGGTCGAGTCCTGGCTGATCCCGCAACAGCCCGATGTTGTGAAGGACGCGAAGTCGCTGCCGATGGTGGAGAAGGGCGCGCTGATCATCCAGTCGCTCGTGCCCCAGGAATTCGCCGGGCTCGAGGACCAGATGAAAGGCCAGGCGAAGGACCTGTCGAATGCGGCCGACCAATTGAAGCACGACAAGGACATGTACGACATGTTGCAGTCGCCGGCGCCGCGCGGGTCGGACCAGCAGCAGGGTTCCGGCAGGAAGACCGAGCCGGATAAAAAAGGCCTCGACCGTCTGATCGAAAACTCGACCGGCAAATAGCCCGAAGGGTCAGCATTCATGATCACCACCCATCCTTGGCACGACGGCGACCATTTTCACGACGAGTGCGGCGTGTTCGGCATCGCCGGCCATGCCGATGCGGCCTCGCTGACGGCGCTGGGCCTGCACGCGCTCCAGCATCGCGGGCAGGAGGCGGCGGGCATCGTTGCCTATGACGGGATGCAGTTCCACAGCCACCGGGCCCTCGGCCATGTGGGCGACAATTTCGGCAACGAGTCGGTGATCAAGCGCCTGCCCGGCACCGCCGCCGTCGGCCATGTGCGCTACGCCACCACCGGCGACACGGCGATGCGCAATGTGCAGCCGCTTTACGCCGATTTCGAATTCGGCGGGCTGGCGCTGGCCCATAACGGCAACCTGACCAACGCGCTGCAGATCCGCCGGCAGCTCGTGCGGCGCGGCTGCCTGTTCCAGTCGACCACCGACACCGAAGTCATCGTCCATCTGCTGGCGATCAGCCTCTATTCCTCGGTCGAGGAGCGGCTGATCGATGCGCTGCGCCAGGTGGAAGGCGCCTATTCGCTGGTGGCCCTCTCGCGCACGTCTGTCTACGCGGTGCGCGACCCGCTCGGCATTCGCCCCCTCGTGCTGGGCAAGATGCCCAACGATGTATGGATCGCGGCGTCGGAGACTTGCGCGCTCGATATCGTTGGTGCGACGTTTGTCCGGGATGTCGAGCCGGGCGAGCTGGTGATCCTGGAAGGCACGGAACTGCGCAGCATCCGCCCCTTCGCCAAACAGGCCTCGCGCTTCTGCATTTTCGAATACGTCTATTTCGCGCGGCCCGACAGGGTGGGCGAGGGCCGCGACGTCTATGAGGCGCGCAAATGGATCGGCCGCGAATTGGCGCGCGAAGCGCCGGTGCCGGCCGATGTGATCGTGCCCGTGCCCGATTCGGGCGTGCCCGCCGCGCTCGGTTATGCGGCCGAGGCCAACCTGCCCTTCGAGCTCGGCATCATCCGCAACCACTATGTGGGCCGGACCTTCATCGAGCCGTCGGATTCGATCCGCCATCTCGGCGTGCGGCTGAAGCACAACACCAACCGCAAGCTGATCGAAGGCAAGCGTGTGGTGCTGATCGATGACTCCATTGTGCGCGGCACCACCTCGACCAAGATCGTCAATATGGTGCGCGCGGCCGGCGCGAAAGAGGTGCATATGCGCATCTCGAGCCCGCCGACCACGCACTCGTGCTTCTACGGCATCGACACGCCCGAGCGCGACAAGCTGCTCGCCTCGCACCACAATGTGGCCGAGATGGCCAAGTTCATCGGCGTCGATTCGCTCGCCTTCATCTCGATCGACGGGCTCTACCGCGCCATGGGCGAGGCGAAGCGCGATGCGAAGGCGCCGCGATTCTGCGACGCCTGTTTCACCGGCGACTATCCCGTCGCGCTCACCGATGCGGGCCTGGGCCGCGAAGCCTATGCGCTCTCC
>CAZNZI010000083.1:0-5540 GCA_964577475.1 uncultured Rhodospirillaceae bacterium | reverse complement strand
CGTCATCGAGGCGGGCGCCAATATCGGCGGGCACACGGTGCCATTGGCGAAACAAGTGGGGGACCAGGGCCGCGTCTATGCCTTCGAGCCGCAGCGGCTGATCCATCACATGCTGGCCGGCAACCTCGCCCTCAACGGGATCGAGAACACCTTTGCGCTCGCGGTGGCGCTGGGCGACCGCGCCGGGCAGGTGCGCATCCCGCTGCTGCATTACGGCGCCGATGAGAATTTTGGTGGCGTCTCGGTGTCGGGCGAGGCCGGCGAGCCCGTCGCCATGGGGACGATCGATGCCCTGCGCCTCGACCGGCTCGATCTGCTGAAGGCCGATGTGGAAGGCGCCGAGCTTCTGGTGCTCAAGGGCGCCGAAGCGACGCTCAGGAAAACCTGGCCCGTCCTCTATATCGAGAACGACCGCCGCGACCAAAGCCCGGCGCTGCTCGCCCATCTCGCATCGCTCGGCTACGAGACCTGGTGGCATCTGCCGCCGCTGTTCAATCCCGACAATCACGCGCGCAAGGCCGAGAACGTGTTCGGCGTGATCCGTTCGGTCAACGTCCTGGGCCTGCACCGGTCGCGACGGCACGAGGCGCCGTCGGGGGTCGAACTGGTGAAGGTCGCCAACGCCGAGGATTGGTTGCTGCCATGAGCCGTCTCTGGATCAAAGACCCGCTGGCCATCCTGGCCGATGGCGCGGAGCGTGGTGTCGTGGTCGAGCACGGCGCCATCGCCGCGCTGGTGCCGAAGGGAAGCGAACCGCTCGGCCCGGTCGATCGCGTGTTCGAGGCGGGCCAGCATGTGGTGCTGCCGGGCCTGATCAACACCCATCACCATTTCTACCAGACGCTGACCCGCGCGCTGCCGGCCGCCCTCGACAAGGAACTGTTTCCCTGGCTGAAGACGCTCTATCCCGTCTGGGCCAAGCTTGACGGCGAAGCGATGGCGGCTGCCACGCGCGTGGCGATGGCGGAACTGCTGCTGTCGGGCTGCACCACCACCACCGATCATCACTATGTCTTCCCCGAGGGGCTCGAGGACGCGATCGACTATGAAGTCGCCGCCGCGATGGAACTCGGTATCCGCGTGGTGCTGACGCGCGGCTCGATGAACCTCTCGGTCAAGGACGGCGGACTTCCTCCGGATAGTGTGGTGCAGGACGAGGACGCGATCCTGGCCGACAGCCAGCGCCTGATCGAGCATTTCCACCAGCGCGGCGACGGCGCGATGGTGCAGATCGCGCTGGCCCCGTGTTCGCCCCTTTCGGTGACGCGCGACCTCATGCGCCACACCGCCGAACTGGCCGACCGGCTCGACGTGCGGCTGCACACCCATCTCGCCGAGACCAAGGACGAGAACGCCTTCTGCCAGGAAAAGTTCGGCTGCCGTCCGCTCGATTATCTCGAACAGGTCGGCTGGGCCAATGATCGCGTCTGGCTGGCCCATGGCGTCCATTTCGAACCGGGCGAATACGCGCGCCTGGCCCGCGCGGGCGTTTCCGTCACCCATTGTCCGTGCAGCAACCAGATCTTGGCATCGGGCTTCTGCCCGGTGCACGGGCTGGAAAAGGCGGGCGTGAAAGTGGGGCTGGGCGTCGATGGCTCGGCCTCGAACAACGGCTCGAACCTGATTCAAGAAGTGCGCGCCGCCTACCTGCTGCAGAAGCTGCAATACGGCTCGGCCACGATCACCCATAAGGACGCGCTGCGCTGGGCGACGGAAGGCTCGGCCGCCTGTATCGGCCGCGCCGATCTCGGCACGATCGCGCCCGGCAAACAGGCCGATCTCGCGCTGTTCACCTTGAACGAGCTTCAGTTCGCCGGTGCCGTCGATCCGCTGGCCGCGCTGATCGCCTGCGGTGCGCACCGCGCCGACCGCGTGATGGTGGCCGGCCAGTGGCGCGTGATCGACGGCGCGATCCCCGATCTCGACGTGCCCGAACTGATCGCACGCCAGAACACGGCGGCGCGCAAACTGGCGGGGCTGGCATAGGGTGCCGACGCCGCTGCTCAGCAAGATCAGTTGGGCGGTCGCGGTCCTGGCCGGTGTGGTGGCGGTCGCTTGTATCGCCGCGACGATCTATATCGGCAGCGACCGCTCGCCGACGCAGACCAGCGTCTACACGGTCGAACGCCATGCCAAGCGCGGTGCGGTCTACTATCTCACCCCCGAAGCCGATCATCAGTCCTGGGTTGCGGTGGAAGTCCTCTGGGCGGCCGTCGTGGTCGGCGTCGGCGGCGCCGTGCTGGGCTTCCAGGCACGACTGAAGGCGCAGCGGAACGGAGAAACTTAAGTTCTCTCGTCATTGCGAGCGCAGCGAAGCAATCCATTGCGGCACGCCCCACCTCATCCTCCCGCGATGCGGGCCCCTCCCTCTCCGCCCCGCAGGGGCCGAGAGGGGGTGGAGTGAGGTGGGGCGCGCCACACAGTGGATCGCTGCGCTCGCACTGACGGTTCGATTTGACCCGAGTGCCTCCACCCGGCAGACCTGCCAGTCTGACATCCGTCTGTCATCGAGGGGGCACCAACCGATGCTTCACAACCTGGCCATTGCCGTGGGCGGCGGCGTTCTGATCGGCATCGCCGCCGGTCTGTTCATGCTGCTCAACGGCCGCATCCTGGGCGCCAGCGGCATGGTCGCGGGGCTGGTCGGCCCGGTGGCGGCGAACTGGCGCGAGAACCTGCTGGTGATCGTCGGCCTGCCGCTGGGGGCGCTCTTGTTCCTCGCGGTCGGCGGCGAGGCGGCACCGAAGCTCACGGCGTCACCCGTCGCACTGGCCATCGGCGGGCTTCTGGTCGGTTTCGGGACAAGGCTCTCGTCGGGCTGCACCAGCGGCCATGGTGTTTGCGGCAATGCGCGGCTTTCGCTGCGCTCGATGGTGGCGACGGCGGCTTTCATCCTTGCCGGGATCGTCATCGTGGCACTGGTGGGGGCCGTATGAACCCGCGCCGCCTGATCGCCGCCCTCGGCTGCGGCCTGCTGTTCGGCTTCGGCCTCGCCTGGTCGCGCATGATCGATCCGGTCGTGGTGCGCGGCTTCCTCGACGTCTTCGGTGCGTGGGACCCGAGTCTGCTCGGCGTGATGGCGGGTGCGATCCCGGTGACCTTCGCCTTCTACCACTTCGCCTATCGCCGCGGCCGCGCGGTGGCGGGCAGCGATCTGCCGCCCGTGCCCGAACGCAAGATCGATGCACGGCTGGTGGGCGGCGCGCTGCTGTTCGGGATCGGCTGGGGCCTGATCGGCTTGTGCCCGGCACCGGCCTTGATCGCCTGGATGTTCCAGCCCTGGGCGCTGGTCTTCATTGCCGCGATGGTCGTCGGCATGGCGGTGGAACGCTTTGCCTTCCGCCGGCAGTTGGCGGAAGCCTAGCCCACCCGCTTCGGCGCAACCCCGGTGATGCGGCCTTCGGCGTCGGTGACGAGGGCGCCTTTCGACTGATCGAGGATCGTCAGCGTATTGCCGAACGGGTCCTTCACCCGCGCGCAACGGCCGATGGCGATATCGAAGGGCGGGGTTACGACCGTGCCGCCGGCCGCCGTGAAATCGGCGACCGCCGCTTCGGTGTCGGCCACCAGGATGTCGGTCTCGGGCCCGATCTTGAGATGCACCACCAGTTCGGCATCGGTATCGCGCAGGCCGAAACCGGCGGCCTCGGCGCTGCGCCAGATCAGCGGATGACCCAGCCTGTCGCGGTAGAAGGCGACGGCGGCGTCGAGATCGTCGACGCGCAACAGGATGTTGTCGAGTTTGTGGAACAGGGGTTCGGTCATGACACGGGCCTCGCTCCGTTGGTCTAGGCCGCCGGCTTGCGCTGGGCCCGTTCTTCTTCGATCTTCATCGGCGCCACGTCAAGCCGGTGCAGCGGCAGCCAATCCGGATGCTCGGCCCGCAGCAAGCCGATCATCTTCTCGCGGATTTCGCAGCGCAGGTCCCAGGACTGCGAGGCATTGCCGGCGGTGGCGAGAATGCGGATCTGCATCGTGTCGGGCGTGGCATCCACCACCTGCACGTTGACGACGTTCTTGTCCCACAGCTTGCTGGCCTGGACGATGCGCTCGACCTCCCGGCGCAGTTCATCCACCGCCGCCCGGTAGTCGACGTAGAGCAGAACGGTGCCGATGATGGTGGCGCTTTCGCGCGTCCAGTTCTGGATCGGCTGTTCGAGGAACCAAGCCAGCGGCACGATCAGCCGCCGCCAGTCCCAGCAGCGCACCACCAGATAGGTGCTGGTGATGTCCTCGACCCAGCCCCATTCGCCGTTGATGACGACCGAGTCCTCGATCTTGACCGGCTGGGTGACGGCGATCTGGATGCCGGCCAGCAGGTTGGAGAGCAGGGGCCGCGCCGCGAGGCCGACCACGATGCCGGCTGCGCCCGCCGAGGCGAACAGGCTGACGCCGTATTGGCGGATGGCCGGAATGGTCATCATCGCCCCGCCACCGGCGATCAGCCAGATCAACACCTGGCCCGCCTTGCGCAGCAGCCGCACCTGGGTCACATGCTTGCGCGTCAGGGCGTCGGCATAGCTGTCCTGAAACCGGCCGAGATAGAGATCGCCCGCCAGGCCGGCGGCGGCGACGCAACTCCAGCCGATCAGCAGGATGAAGGCGGCCGAGAGCGGCGCGATCATCGCGTTCTGGAAATCCTTCGAGAAGCCCGAGATCGGCAGCGCGATGCCGATGGCGATCAGCAGGATCGCGATGCGGGTCGGGTTGGCGCCGCGCATCAGCAGCATGGCGACGAAGCGGTGACTGGACCAGGAACGGCGGATCAAGCGCAGTGCCAAGGCATGCAGATAGAGGGCGATCGCACAAAAGCCGACGACGATGATCGCCGCCGAGGCCCAGGTCGGCAGAAAGAAGAGGGCGTCCTGCACCGAGCCGACGATTGTCTTGAAATCCATATCCATCCGCATCCATCCGCATGGGTCCCGGCGAAAACGATCCCATGCGAAGTGGCGTCCGGCCGCGGCGGATGCAAGCGGGAACAGCTATGTTGTCGCCGCTTGGACACAGGGTTGCCATGCACGGCTTCCGGGTCGCGCAGGTGGCGGTCGCTCTGTTATATCTAGGGCATGCAGTCTCATGCGTTGGTTCAAGCGTTCCGGTTCTTCCATGGCTAAACGGTCCAGCGGCGTGACCGTGCGCGGGATCGATTCGATCGCGACGGTTCCCGCCGCCGCGTGGGACGCCTGCGCCGGCAGCGGCAATCCTTTCGTCAGCCATGCCTTCCTGCAGGCGCTGGAGGCGTCGAACTGCGCGACCGAGGAGACGGGGTGGACGCCCAGCCATCTGGTGGCCGAGGACGAGAACGGCGATGTGCTGGCCTGCGCGCCGGTCTATCTCAAATCGCATTCCTACGGCGAATACGTGTTCGACTGGGGCTGGGCCGAGGCCTGGAAGAACGCGGGCCGCCGCTACTATCCCAAGCTGCAATGCGCGGTGCCCTTCACGCCGGTGACCGGATCGCGGCTGCTCGTGCGGCCCGACATCACCTTCGAGGCCCTGGCGCCGGCGCTGGGCCAGGTGATGACCGAACTCGCCGA
>CAZNZI010000082.1:0-2327 GCA_964577475.1 uncultured Rhodospirillaceae bacterium | reverse complement strand
CATTGCGTCACCCCCGCGCAGGCGGGGGTCCATTTCGCCGCATGGACTCCCGCCTTCGCCGGAGTGACGAATTGTTGGGATCCGAAGCGGGCGGCGATCTTAGCCATGGCGCGCCTCAGTTTCGGGAAGCAGATCATTCGTCATATCGGCGACGAAACTCTGCTCGACCGCTTGCGGGGTGAGAATATCGGCGCGCAGCTTGCCCACCCGGCCGACGGTGAAATTGCGCTTCAACAGGTCGAGCATATCGATCCCATCGGACACGAAACCCCGTTCGCGGGTCGGCACGGCCCGGTGCACGTTGTTGACGACACAGAGCCGGCCCGCAGGCTTCACCGCGCGGCGGATCACAGCGATGTCTTGTTCCGGCCGGAAGCAATGCTGAAGCACCCAGACCGAGAACGCGGCATCGCATACCAGCCCGTGATCAAGCAACTGGGCGAAGGCAGCCGGCGCAACCGACGTGAAGCGGTCGGATTTGACATGAACCTGGGCCAGCACGCGCATGTTATGGGCGATGTCGACGCCGATGACATGGCAGCCGTAGCGATCGATCAGGGCCTTCGACAGGCGCCCGATGCCGCAGCCGTAGTCCAGCACGATCATGTCCTTCGTGATCGCAAGCGAGTCGCCCAGCACTTCGGCCATGTAAGGCGTTTCGGTCGCCCACCGCTGATCGGTGCTCTGGCCGAACTCGGCGGTCAGGATAATGGCGCGCGCCTTCTTTTCGTCGCCGACATTGAAAATTTCGGGCGCATAGGTGGTATCGGGAGCAGAAGGCGGCACGCTCATCCCCGCACCTTCATCTTAATCGGGGCTTCGGCTACTCCGGCGTCATTGCGAGGTCGGACGCATTGCGTCCGACGTCGACGAAGCAATCCATCGTGCCCCAAAATGGATTGCTTCGCGGAGCCTGTCCTCGGGCCGCGCTTCGCGCGGACCCGGGGGCTCGCAATGGCGGAAGAGGAAGATTCACCACGAAGGCACGAAGGCACAGAGAAGGAGCACGAAGTTTTGACCGTCACTCCCGCGAAGGCGGGAGTCCATGCGGCGGAATGGACCCCCGCCTGCGCGGGGGTGACGAATCGGTGTAATCTAAAACGTAGGGCGGCTTTAGCCATGGTGCTCGACGCCTTCAGTCGCCCAATCTCGAAAGATCGCGATTACCGCTCGAAGATCTCGCGTACCGCAGTGGGCGACGAATTTCCGCTGTTCCACCTGGCAGGCCCACCATGAGGAGGCGCTGGCCAAATTGTGCTCAACCTTCGCGAAAGGACGGGTTTCCAATTCCGTTTCGTAGAGATCGATCACCAAGGACCAACCGGGATTGTCCAAAGTCGCGATCTTGATGCCGTGTTGATGTTCCCGCTCGCCATCGCAATGCGACGCGTACCAGTCTTGCAGCCAGTTCAGGCCATCCGTCTCACTGGCGATCACCCCCGCACCTGCATCTTGATCGGGCCTTCGGCGCGGCCGTGGATGAACTGCTGGACGTACTCGTTGTCGGTCTTATCGACTTCGGCGGTCTTGCCGACCCAGATCAGCTTGCCGCCATAGATCATCGCCATGCGGTCGCTGATCTTGCGCGCGGAGTGCATGTCATGGGTGATCGACACCGCCGTCGCGCCCAACTCCTTCACGCATTTGACGATCAGGTCGTTGATGATGTCGGCCATGATCGGGTCGAGGCCGGTGGTGGGCTCGTCGAAGAAGATGATCTCGGGCCGCGCCGCGATGGCGCGCGCGAGCGCCACGCGCTTCTGCATGCCGCCGGACAGTTCCGCAGGCCAGAGTTCGCCGACATCGGCGGTGAGGCCTACCTGCGCCAGCGTCTCGAAGGCGCGCGCGCGCGCGGGACCTCGCTCCATGTTGCGGCCCTGAATCAGGCCGAAAGCGACGTTCTCCCAGACCTTCATCGAATCGAACAGCGCGCCACCCTGGAACAGCATGCCGAACTTGCCCATCATCGCGTCGCGTTCGCGGCCGCTCGCCCGCAGCACATCCTGCCCGTCGACGAAGATGCTGCCGCTCTCGGGGCGCAGCAGGCCGAGGATACATTTGATCGTCACCGACTTGCCCGAGCCCGAGCCGCCGATGATGACGAAAGATTCGCCCGCCGCGATATCGACCGAGACGCCGTCGAGCACTTTCTTCGCGCCGAAGCTCTTGTGCACGTCGACCATGCGGATTTTGGGTTCCATGGTCGTCATTTGCTGAAGAACAGGGCTGTGATGACGTAGTCGAGGGTGAGGATCAGGATCGAGGCCGAGACCACCGCGTTGGTGGTGGCGCGACCGACACCCTGGGCGCCGCCCTTGGAATGGAAG
>CAZNZI010000081.1:0-4087 GCA_964577475.1 uncultured Rhodospirillaceae bacterium | reverse complement strand
CGCGGCGCCCGCCCGCGTAGGCCTCAGCCCCGCCCCACTCGCTTTTGAAGCGCAGATCGAGCAATTGGCCGATGCGCGTGTCCCATTCGTGGTTGCGGTAGATATCCACGATGGCGCTGCCCAGCCGCACACTGGTCAGTTTCCAGTGGGGGCTGCCCTCCGTGGTCAGGATTTGGCCCTCGCCCGGATCGCGGATCACGCAGACATAGGCGATCAGAACCTGCTGCGAGATGGTTTCGTAGATCCACCGCCGGTCGTCGATCGAGCCGTTGAGGTTCACGACCAGAGCCCCCGAACGGTTGCGCTGCCCTGCGGCCTGCTTCATGAAGCCGATATCGTTCTTCTCGAAATCCGATTGGGCACCGCCGCCTTGGACGAATTGGACGTCGGCCTGGCCGCTGCGCGTCACGTTGACGATGGTGCTGGTCGGCAGGAAGGGGGCGAGGTCTTGCAAATAAGGCGTCAGCGATCCCGGCGCCGTCCCCTCAAGATAAGCAATCTGGAATCCGTGGCTGGCCGCGGGCGCCGCCATGTAGTGGGCGGTCAGCCAAACCAGACGGGCGGCGGGATCGATGAATTTGCTCTCGCCCGCTCGCGCCACCCGATCCAGCACCGGCCCGATCTGGGCGAACATCCGCTCGACCGCCGCAGGCATCGCTCCGGCACGGCCATCATCGAGAAAAGCCAGGAGTTCGGGGAGATCGAGGTCCATTAACGTATTGATTTCTATCGTTTACACCTCGCTTCCTTACGAAAGCGCGGCGCTCGTTGTCCTAAGCATAGCCGAGCTTAGCATCTCGATTCCTTTACTTTTATTAAGCCGCCCTGGTGCAAGATCGGCCCATAGCCGGTCAATCCTTCCGCAACAACGGCATTGGGCGCGCCAAGACTGGATCACGCATGACAAACACCATCGTCGTCGATCTCGATGGAACTCTGACCATCGACGACAAATATGCAGATTATGCCGACGCCATCCCCAATGCGGCGATGGTGGAGGCTGTGCGCGACTGGAAGGCCCTCGGCTTCGCGATCGCGATCCATACGTCGCGCAATATGCGCACCTATGCCGGGTCGATCGGCAGGATCACAGCCAACACGGTGCCGACCATCGTCGCCTGGCTGCGCAAGCATGACATTCCGTTCGACGAGCTCCATGTCGGCAAGCCCTGGTGCGGGCATGAGGGTTTCTACGTCGATGATCGCGCCATCCGGCCGTCTGAATTCACCTCGATGTCGCCCGAGCAGATCAAGGATCTGCTGGCTCGCGAAAAGGCCGCGCTGACGGGCCGATAGGCGATGCTCGACTGTCTCATCATCACCTCGGCCGCTTATGTCGGCGCGGAACTGGCAGCTGAGTTCGGTGCCTTACCGCCCGCCTTCCTGCCGGTCGGCGGCGGACGGCTCTTCCGTCTGCAATGCGACGCGGTCCGGGCCGGGGCGTCGCGGATCGTGCTCACCGTGCCGTCGCAGTTCGAGATATTGGATCACGACCGGGATCTGATCCGCACGCTGGGCATCGACATCGTCCGCGTGCCGGAAGGGCTGAGCCTGGGCCAATCGGT
Source organism: uncultured Rhodospirillaceae bacterium (assembly GCA_964577475.1). Classification (GTDB taxonomy): domain Bacteria; phylum Pseudomonadota; class Alphaproteobacteria; order Rhodospirillales; family Magnetospirillaceae; genus JASHSH01. Next base: position 2,522 of record CAZNZI010000081.1, on the reverse strand, counting down.
CGGCCATGTGCTGCGCGCGCTCGATCTCGGCGACGCGCCCTTCGGCATCCTGCATGGCGACACGCTGCTCTTCGATTTCGACTTCGCTGTCGCCGACGCCGTGTCAGTCCATCCTACCGAGCATGGTTATCGCTGGGCCGTCGAGCCCGACGAGGCCGATGTCGCGACCGTCGATTTCAGCGGCGGCGAACCCACCGAGCAGAACGTGCTGAGCGGCTTCTTCAGCTTTTCGCAAGCCAGCCGCTTCGTCGCGACGCTCGACCAAGTGGGCATGGATTTCATCGGCGCGATCAACGCCTACGAGCATCGCCACGGCAAGCTCGCGCATCGCACCGACGGCCGCTGGTTTGACTTCGGCCACTTACAGACCTATTACCGCTCGCGCTTGGCGATCACCACTCAGCGCAGCTTCAACGGCCTGACCGTCACCCCCGAGGTGATCACCAAGACGAGCCAGGACCGCGACAAGATGCACGCCGAGGCGGCTTGGTATCGCGGCATTCCGGATGTGATGCGTCTCTATACGCCGATCCTGATCGAATCCTTCGACGGCGCCGAGCGCGCCGGCTACCGCCTCTCCAACGAGTATCTGAGCACGCTGGCCGACCTGTTCGTCTTCGGCAGCCTGCCGTCGAAACAGTGGCATCGCATCTTCGGCGCCTGTGGCCGGTTCCTCGCCTTGAGCGCGGCCCATCCGCCCGCTTCCGCGCCCCCCGGCATCGATGGCCTCTACACACCGAAAAGCATCGAACGGCTGCAGCGCTTCGCCCATGCGCGCGAGCTCGACCTAACCGTATCGTGGACGATCAACGGCCGCGCGGTGCCTGCGCTCAGCGCCATCGTCGAACACACGGGCCGGATCATCGCCGCCACGCCGCCGGTGCTGGGCGTGATGCATGGCGATTTCTGCTTCAGCAACATCTTCTTCGATTTCCGCCGCGAGGCGATCAAGGTGATCGATCCACGCGGCTATATCGATGGCGGCGGGCCTTCGCCTTACGGCGACATCCGCTATGACGTCGCCAAGCTCGCGCATTCGGTGATCGGCGCGTACGACTTCATCGTGGCCGGCTATTTCAGCGCGCAGCGGTCCGGCCAGGCGGTCGAGCTCAGCCTGCCCGAATCGCCGCATCTAGCGGCCGTGCGCCGCACATTCCTCGAGGCTCAATTCGCCGGCATCGCCACCGGCGCGAAGCCGGTTCTGGCGATCGTCGTGCAGCTTTTCCTGTCAATGCTGCCGCTGCATGCCGATCGGCCCGATCGCCAGGAGGCTTTCCTAGCCAATGCGCTGCGCCTCTACGCGCTGCTGGACGCCTGATCGCCATGATCGTGATCCCAATGGCGGGCCTCAGCCGCCGCTTTGCCGAAGCCGGCTACGCTGTTCCCAAATACATGCTCGAAGCCCACGGCAAATCGCTGTTCCGCCATGCGGTGGAAAGCTTCGCCGCGTATTTCGAGGCGCAACCGTTCCTCTTCGTCTGCCGCGACATCGCGGGTGCGCCGGATTTCGTCCGGTCGGAATGCGACGCGATGGGCATCGCCTCGGCCAAGGTCGCCGTCCTCCCGGCGCCGACGAGCGGTCAGGCGGAAACCGTGGCGTTAGGCCTCGATGAAATGGCCGTCCCCGACGACGAACCGGCAACCATCTTCAACATCGACACTTTCCGTCCGGGGTTGCGCCTTCCAACACAAGGCGCGTTGAAAATAGCCGCCGGCTACCTCGAAGTATTCCGCGGCGACGGCGCCAACTGGTCCTACGCCCGCACCGAAACGGGCGACGCGTCATCGCGCGTGATCGAGACCGCCGAGAAACGGCCGATCTCCTCCTTCTGCTGTACCGGCCTTTACCATTTCGCACGCAGCGGCGATTTCCGGCGCGCCTATGCCTATCCCCCACCCTCGACCTCGGCAGCCGAGGCCCGGGAGACCTATGTCGCGCCGCTTTACAATCGCCTGATCCAGTGGGGCATGGACATCCGGATCAGCCTCATCGATCGGACACAGATCATTTTTTGTGGAATTCCCGAAGAATATCAGCAATTTATTGCCGGTATCCCTGGGCCCACGAATTAACCAATATTTTGCGCCTGCTGAGTATTGTCGATGGGTTTTTCTGAGCAAAAATCGAGACCTATGAGATGAAAGTGGTCATCCTTGCAGGTGGTTTAGGTACGCGCCTGCGTGAGGAAACGGGCGTGCGTCCCAAGCCGATGGTCGAGATCGGCGGCAAGCCCATCCTCTGGCACATCATGAAGATCTATTCCCATTACGGGCTGAACGATTTCGTCGTCTGTCTCGGCTACAAGGGATTCATGATCAAGGAATTCTTCGCCAACTATCACCTGCATTCGCGCGACCTCACCGTCGACGTCGCCAGGGGATCGCTCGAGTTCCACAGCAAGGTAAGCGAGCCGTGGCGCGTCACGCTGGTCGACACCGGCGACAACACGCAGACCGGCGGACGCTTGGCCAAGATCGCGCCGCATGTCGCAGCGGACGAAGCCTTCTGCATGACTTACGGC
>CAZNZI010000080.1:0-2700 GCA_964577475.1 uncultured Rhodospirillaceae bacterium | reverse complement strand
CGGCCCACCCCAGAGGAGTGAGTCGAGATACATCGCCGCGAAACCCTCGCCGTACTGATTGATGCCGCCGAACTGCGCCAGCTGCCACGAACCGTCGCCGGGGCCGAACGCCAGGTCTTTGTACTCGGGGCTGAAGCTGACCAGCTTGGCCAAGCAACCGCCCGCGGCGCACATCGCCACCCAGTTGGCGCCCGCGGCGCCACCGCTGACCGGGACCGGCGGCACGGCCGTCACGCACAACCCGTCGCGGGCCTTGAAGGTGACGGGCCGCATCAGCCCATGGTTCCACGCGATGCCGGAGCCAAACATGCAAAGCATCAGCGTGGCGACGGCGCCCACCGTACCCGCGCGAGTCGCCATGCCATAGGCGGCCGACTGCTCATCGCTGCCGTCGAAATCGAAGACCAACTGGTCATCGGTCTTAGTGAGTTTGCAGCTGATCTTCAGCACCTCGGTGCCGTTCTTCGACGGCCGATCGAGAAAGCTCACATGCTCGAAGGTACCGTCGGGAAGCGCGGAAATACGCTTGCGGAGTTCGTGCTCCGACCCCTCGATCGATTGCTGCATCACGCGGGCGACGGTCTCGCCGCCGTAGCGGCTGCACAGTTCGGCAAGCCGTTGCTTGGCGACGTTGAGACCGGCCAGGAACGCACTGAAGTCGTTCGAGACGGTTGCCGACATGCGCGAGTTGGCGATGATGATGTCCCACAATTCGCGGTTCACCTCGCCCTTGCGGACGATACGGCCCGGCGGGATGCGAAGCCCTTCTTGATAGACGTCGGTGGCGGTCGGGCACCAGCTGCCCGCGTCCATGCCGCCGAGATCGACCTGGTGCGCCATGCACCCGATCCAGGCGACGAGCTTGCCGTCGTGGAAGAACGGCGCGCAGAACTGCACGTCGTTCTGGTGTTCGGCCGCGATATACGGATCGTTGATGATGAACACGTCACCGTCGGCGATATCCTTGAACCGCTTCAGGAACTCCTGGATCGCCATGTAACCCGTGTAGACCGGGACCAGCAGATAGACACCGATCACGGCCATCTCGCCGTCGGCGGCATAAATGCCGAAGTTGTAGTCGGTGGCATGCACGACGGGCGATCCAGAGACATGGATCATCGTCGCTGAGCCTTCCTCATTGATCGACCACAGCTTGTGACGAATCACTTCGTAGCTGATCGGATCGATGTTATGCGGGGAAATCTTCGTCATGGTGTTCATGTACGTTCTCCCTTAATCCGTGCGTGTCAGGCAGTCAGGTGAAGGACGATGTTGCCGTGTTCGTCCATAACCGCATGCTGATCCGGCCCGATCACGATCGTGGTGTCTGGCATCTCGATGATTGCGATGCCGTCAATGCGGGCACCGACGCTGAGGTGATGTGGCAATAGGATGCGCGCAGGGCGCCACTGGCCCTGGATGTAAACCTTCCGCTCGCCCGGCGCCGCCGAACCATTGGCGGCACGCTTGCCCGTGCCGCGCAGCTTGGGACGTTCCACGTCGCTGCGCGCGACCACGCGATAGGTGGTCAGCTCGATGCCCGCGGCGGTGAAGGCCGAGCCCTTGCCGAAGCGTCCCTCGTATGTGTCGATGAAGCGCTGCACCAGCGCGTCGATCGCCTTCGCATTCAGCTTGCCTTCGGGCACCGGGACGGTGAGGGCGTGAATTTGGAAGCGGAACCGCATCTCGACCGAACGGGAGACGGTGACGGACTTCAGATCGGCGCCTTCCTCTTTCAACCGATCGAGCGCTCGCCGCGTCAGGCGATCGAGCGATGCCTGCACCATCTCCGGCTGGATGACGGAGCTGTAGTCGGTCGTTCCCGGCGGGCTGAGGATGGGGTCGGACATCTCTTCGGCCACCGTCAGGTCGGAAACCGCGACCCCGAACGCGGAATGGACGGAGGCCGTGATGGGGACCATCACCTTACGGATCCCGAGTTCGGCACCGTACGAGAACGCGTGCAGCGGTCCCGCGCCACCATAAGCGTACAGCACGAAATCTGTCGGATCGTAACCCTGTTCGACGGTCGAGTGCCGGATCAAGTCGGCCATGCGCGCGTCGATAATGGTTTTGATGCCTTCCGCAGCCTGCTCGACGGTCAAGCCGAGCGGCTTCGCGACATGCTCCTCGATCGCGCGGCGGGCAAGCTTGACGTCCAGCTTCATCCGTCCGCCGAGGAAGTTATCGGGATTGAGGTAGCCCAGCACCAGGTCGGCATCGGCGACCGTCGGGAGCTGGCCGCCTGTGCCATAGCAGGCGGGACCCGGCACGGCGCCGGCGCTTTCCGGCCCAACCCGGAGGTTGCCGTTGTTGACGGAGGCGAGCGAGCCGGAACCGGCGCCGACCGTGCGAACCGAAACCGAGGGGAGCCCGATTTCATGCCGTCCGATCCAGGTCGAGTTGGCAATATGCGCCTGTCCCTTGAGGATCAAACCGACTTCGAAACTGGTGCCGCCCATATCGGTGGCGACGATGTTTTCCTGCTTCTCGCGCTCGCCGAAATAGGCGCAGGCGACGACGCCGCCGACCGGCCCGGACATGACGGTCGCAGCCGCCTTTCGGTCGATCTCGGCAACTGGCGCGAGACCACCATGGGATTGCATGATCAGCGGCTGGCACGCCATGCCGCCTTCACGCAACTTCCCTTCCAGGCTATTCAGTGCCCGCTGCAGCACCGGACGCAGACTTGCGTTGATC
>CAZNZI010000079.1:0-8354 GCA_964577475.1 uncultured Rhodospirillaceae bacterium | reverse complement strand
TTCCATGGGCAGATGGAGACGAATGGTCCGCCGATGCCGGGCGGCCTTGTGCGCTTCCAGAAGTTCACGGATACCGATCGGCCGCAGCGCATCGCCAATCAGGCGCGCGTGCGTGAACTGGCCACAGCCCATGGCGATGAGGTCACGGTGTTCTGCGCTCACGACCCGGTCGAGCATGCCCGCTGCGTCGGCGGGCATCGCCATTGATTTTGTGCGATTCCGCACGCCGCGCGACGTTCTCCGATATCCGACTCCGCTTGCGGCCCCGCGAGCACGGGCCTATCGTCCTAACCTTCCAAATGCGCGTGTGGCGCAAGGTTTTGGGGACCTGAGATGGCACAGACGCTCTTCAAGAACGTATCGATTTTCGACGGCACCGGCGATTTGACGTACCAGGGCGAGGTGCTTTTGCAAGGCAACCGCATCAAGGCGGTGGCGAAGGGCGTCGATCAGATCCGAGCAGAAGGTGCTGTCGTTGTCGATGCCGCTGGCGCAACCTTGATGCCGGGTCTGGTCGAGCCGCATTCGCATCTCTCCTACATCAATTGCGCTTCGGTGCTCGAGATCGGCGACCTGCCGATCGAGGAGCACATGTTCTCCACCGCGCGCAATGCGAAGACGATGCTCGATACCGGCTTCACGAGCTGCTTCTCGGCCGCCTCGGCCAAGCCGCGCATCGATATCGTGATCAGGAACGAGATCAACGCCGGCAACATCCCGGGCCCGCGCTATCGCGCCGCGTCGCCGGAAATCGTCGCGACCGGCGGGTTGGGCGATGTGCGTCTGCTGGCGCGCGACCGGCGCAGCACCGAGATCATCGCCGACGGTGCCGATGCGGTGCGGGCCGCGACGCGCACGATGATCCGCGAAGGTGTGGACACGATCAAACTCAACCTCTCGGGCGACAACTGGGTGAAGCCGGGCTTCTCCGAGGTGCTGACCTACTCGGAGGCGGAGATCGCGGCGGCCGCGGAAGAGGCCAATGAGTTCGGCATCAAGCTGGCCTGCCATTCGCACGGCAAGCGCTCGATCATGATGGCGCTGAAATACGGTTTCTATGCGCTCTATCATTGCGAATACGCCGATGAGGAAGCGCTCGATGCGATGGAAGCGAAGAAGGACACCTTCTTCGTCGCGCCCACGGTCGGCTCTTCCTACACTTACACCTACGAGGCTCATCCCTGGGGCGTGACCACCGAGATGGCCGCCAAGAACGGCATGCTGGTGACGCTCGAAAAGGGTGCCGAGGCGATGAAGAAGATGCACAAGCGCGGCATCCGCGTGTTGCCGGGTGGCGACTACGGTTTCGTCTGGAATCCGATCGGCACCAATGCGCGCGACCTCGAGCATTTCGTGAAGCTGTTCGGTTTCGCCCCGGCCGAGGTGCTGATGATGGCGACGAAGTACGGCGGCCAGATGATGGGCATGGGCGACGAGCTCGGCCTGATCAAGCCAGGCTATCTCGCCGATCTGCTGCTGGTCGACGGCGATCCGGTGAAGGACGTAACGCTGCTGCAAAAGCGCGATGCGCTGTTGATGGTGATGAAGGACGGCCAGTATCACAAGGCGCCGACGCCCAGCCAGATGCGGCGCGTCAATGTGGTGGCGGCGTAGTCGAGCGCGTCATTGCGAGGAGCGTAGCGACGAAGCAATCCAGCGGTGTTTGGAAAATCCTGGATTGCTTCGCTCCGCTCGCAATGACGATCAACGGGAGTAATGGTTGTGACTAAAGGAAATGGCGTAACCGTGAACAGCGAACGCGAGGCACGCGAGCAGCTTGCCGCCTGCTACCGCATCTTCGCGCGGCGCGAGATGGACGATCTGATCTTCACCCATCTCTCGGCCAAGATTCCCGGGAAGGAGGGCCGCTACCTCTTCATCCCCTTCGGCATGCTGTTCGACGAGGTGACGGCCTCGAATCTGCTCGAAGTCGACATCGACGGCACGCCGATCAACAGCAATGCCAAGGTGAACCCAGCCGGGTGGATCGTTCATCGCGTCGTCTACGAAGCCCAACCCGAGGCCGAAAGCGTGATGCATCTGCACACGATCACCGGGACGGCGGTCTCCGCGCAGCGCCAGGGCCTGCTGCCGGTCAACCAGTTCGGCGTCACCTTCTACGGCAAGATTTCCTATCACGACTACGACGGTCCCGGCCTGCGGCCCGACGAACAGAAGAAGTTCGTCCAGAATCTCGGCGCCAATCGGATGATGTTCCTGCGCAACCACGGCACGCTCACCCATGACCGCAGCATCGGCGAGGCCTTTATCCTGATGCACAATCTGGAGCGGACTTGCGAAATCCAGATCGCGGCCCAGGCCGGCGGCGGCGAACTCGCCCTGCCCCCGCCCGATGTCATCGCGCGCACCGTGAAGACCGCCCAGGGCGTGGGCGATCGCAACTTCGGCGATATCGGCTTCGACGCCTTCCTGCGCCAGATCGAGCGGCAGGATCCGACGTACAAGGAGTAGAGCGCTAGGCCGCCTTCACCGGCGGCAACTGCTTCACCGCGGCGACGGCGAGTTCATCCATGCCCGCGCCGCCGGCCGCGACATGGTTGATGATCTTCTCGCGCATCCGGCGTTCCCAGAATTTCTTGATGTGATCGACCACGCCGGCCACGGCTTCCTCGCGCGGCTGGACCGCGAAATAGCGGGCGATCTGGTTGGCGTCATGGACCAGGCGATCTATTCCCTGTTTGGTCATCCCATGATCGGTGCTCATCGGGCTTTCTCCAATCCCGCGATCCGCCCCGGATTGGCATAGGCGGTCACGCTGTCGCTACGGGCCAACGCCACCAGGGTCAGCCCGGCGCGCTCGGCAATTCTGAGTGCCATTGTGGTCGGTGCGGAGATCGCGACGATCATCGGCATGTTCACCGTCACGGCCTTCTGCACCATCTCGAAGCTGCAGCGGCTGGTGATGATGGCGAATCCCGACTGGAAATCGATCCCGGCCCGCGCCATCGCGCCGATCAGCTTGTCGAGCGCGTTGTGCCGGCCGACATCCTCGCGCGCAAGCACGATTTCGCCGTCGAGTCTGGCCCAGGCCGCGGCGTGGACCGCGCCGGTCTGGCGGCTGAGTGCCTGATGGGCGCGCAACGCATCGAGTGCCTTGTGGATCGCGCCGATCTCGACGCGGACACCGGCCCCGACCCGTTCCAAGGGTCGCGAGATTTGCGCCAGTTCGTCGACGCCGCAGAGGCCGCAGCCAGTCCGCCCGGTCATGTTGCGGCGGCGATTAACGAGGCGCGCGGAGGCCGTCGGCGCCACTTCGAGCGCGACTTCGACGCCATCCACCCCGTCCTCGACCGCCACTTCGCGGAGTTCGCCGGCATCGGCCAGGATGCCTTCGCTCAGACTGAAGCCGAGCGCGAAATCGGCCAGATCGGCAGGCGTTGCCATCATCACCACATGGGACTCGCCGTTATAGGCGAGTGCGACCGGCACTTCGGCGGCGATGGTCGCCTCCAACGGCGCGGCCTGGCTGCCCGTGATGCGATGGGCTTTGACGGTCTCGGTCACTTCGCGGATGGGCCGGTCGTCGGCGCGGGCGACCGTCAGCGCGGTCGCGTCACTCCGCGGCATCGCCGGCAATGCGCGTCGTGTCGACGCGCATGTCCTCGTACCGCTCCTGCCACTCGGACTGGCGGTTGGTGCGGCGCACCTGTACGGCGGTCACCTTGTATTCGGGGCAGCTGGTCGCCCAGTCCGAATAGTCGGTCGTCACCACATTCGCGCCGCTCTTCATGAAGTGGAAGGTGGTGTAGACCACGCCCGGCTGCATGCGTTCCGAAATCCTGGCGCGCAGCGCCGTCTCGCCGGTGCGGCTGCCCAGCGACACGAAATCGCCGTCGCGGATGCCGCGGCTTTCGGCATCGAAGGGATGGATCTCGAGCAGATCCTCGTCGTGCCACACGGTGTTGGCCGTGCGTCCTGTCTGCGCACCGACATTGTATTGCGACAGGATGCGGCCGGTGGTCAGGATCAGTGGGAAGCGTTGCGTGGTTCGTTCCTCGGTGGGCACGAATTCGGTGATCATGAACTTGCCCTGGCCGCGCACGAAGCGGTCGATATGCATCGTCGGCGTGCCGTTGGGCGCCTTCTCGTTGCAGGGCCACTGGATGCTGCCCAGCTCGTCGATGCGCGCGTAGGAGACGCCCGCGAAGGTCGGCGTCAGGGCCGCGATCTCGTCCATGATCTCGGACGGATGCTTGTAATCCATCGGATAGCCCATGGCGGTCGAAAGGGCCATGGTCGCTTCCCAATCGGCGTAACCCGCCATCGGCGGGATCGCCTGGCGCACGCGGCTGATACGGCGCTCGGCATTGGTGAAGGTGCCGTCCTTCTCCAGGAACGACGATCCGGGCAGGAACACGTGCGCGTAGCTGGCCGTCTCGTTCAGGAAGATGTCGTGGATCACGATGCATTCCATCGCCGAGAGGGCGGCCTGCACATGCTGGGTGTTCGGGTCCGACTGGGCAATGTCCTCGCCCTGGACGTAGAGACCCATGAAGGTCCCGTCGATCGCCGCATCGAACATGTTGGGAATGCGCAGGCCAGGCTCGGACTGCAGCGAGACTTTCCACACATGCTCGAACTGTTCGCGCACGGCGTCATTGGAGACGTGGCGATAGCCCGAGTATTCGTGCGGGAACGAACCCATGTCGCACGAACCCTGCACGTTGTTCTGGCCGCGCAGCGGGTTCACGCCGACGCCGACGCGACCGAGATTGCCGGTGGCCATGGCGAGATTGGCGATCCCCATCACCGTGGTCGAGCCCTGGCTGTGCTCGGTGACGCCCAGGCCGTAATAGATGGCGGCATTGCCGCCGGTCGCGTAGAGGCGGGCAGCGGCGCGCACATCGGCGGCCGGCACGCCAGTCAGGTGTTCGACCGCTTCCGGTGAATTTCGTTCCTCGGCGACGAAATCGCGCCAGAGCTTGAATGAGACCGGATCGCAGCGCTCGGCCACGTATTGCTCTTTCACCAGGCCTTCGCGCACCACCACATGGGCCAGCGCGTTGATGACGGCCACATTGGTGCCGGGCTTCAGCGCCAGGTGATAGTTGGCCTCCACATGGGGCACCTTGACCAGATCGATCCGCCGCGGATCGATCACGATCAGCTTCGCGCCCTGGCGCAGCCGGCGCTTCATGCGCGAGGCGAACACGGGATGGGCGTCGGTCGGGTTGGCGCCCATCACCAGAATCACATCGGTATGATCGACCGAGTCGAAATCTTGAGTGCCGGCGGAAGTGCCGAGCGTGGTGCCGAGGCCATAGCCGGTCGGCGAGTGGCAGACGCGCGCGCAGGTGTCGACATTGTTGTTGCCGAAGGCGGCGCGAATCATCTTCTGGACCAGATAGGTCTCTTCGTTGGTGCAGCGCGATGAAGTGATGCCGCCGATCGAATCGCGGCCGTATTTCGCCTGGATGCGCTTGAACTCGCTGGCGGCGTAATTGATCGCCTCGTCCCAGCTCACTTCTTTCCAAGGGTCGGTGATCTTGGCGCGGATCATCGGCTTCAGCATGCGATCCTTGTGCGTCGCATAACCCCAGGCAAAGCGGCCCTTCACACAGGAATGGCCGTGATTGGCCTGGCCGTCCTTGTAGGGCACCATGCGGACGATTTCGTTGCCCTGCATCTCGGCCTTGAACGAACAGCCGACGCCGCAATAGGCGCAAGTCGTCACCACGCTGTGCTCCGGCTGGCCCTTCTCGATGACCGACTTCTCGGTCAGCGTTGCCGTCGGACAGGCCTGCACGCAGGCACCGCAGGAGACACATTCCGATTCGAGGAAATTGGTATTGCCGGCGGCAACCTTCGAAGCGAACCCGCGGCCCTCGATCGTCAGCGCGAAGGTGCCTTGTACCTCTTCGCAGGCGCGCACGCAGCGCGAGCAGACGATGCATTTGGTGGAATCGAAGGTGAAGTAGGGGTTCGATTCGTCCTTCTCGGCAACCAGATGGTTCTCGCCCTGATAGCCGTAGCGCACATCGCGCAGGCCCACCGCGCCGGCCATGTCCTGCAATTCGCAATCGCCATTGGCAGCGCAAGTCAGGCAGTCGAGCGGATGGTCGGAGATGTAGAGCTCCATCACGCCCTTGCGCAGCTTGGCGAGCTTGGGCGTCTGGGTATGGACCTTCATCCCCGCTTCCAAGGGCGTGGTGCAGGAGGCAGGCGTGCCGCGGCGGCCTTCGATCTCGACCAGGCACAGGCGGCACGAGCCGAAGGGTTCCAGGCTGTCGGTCGCGCACAGTTTCGGCACCTTGGTGCCCATCTCCTGCGCGGCGCGCATGATCGAGGTCCCGGCCGGAACCGTGACGGTGGTGCCGTCGATCTCCGCCGTCACCATCACGGGCGAGAGGCGGATCGGGGTGCCGTAGTCGGTTTCCTTGATCAGGGTCATGGCCGTGGTCCTACTCAGCCGCGGCGGGCGCGAGGCGGCGCGGCGCGGGTCTGTGAAAATCTTCGGGGAAATGGCGGATCGCGCTCATCACTGGGAAAGGCGTCAACCCGCCCAGGGCGCAGAGCGATGCATCCAGCATCAGGTTGCAGAGATCGTCGAGCACTTCGAGATTCTTGTCGCGCTGCGTATTGGCGACGATCTTGTCGATCGTCTCGACGCCGCGGGTCGAACCGATGCGGCAGGGCGTACATTTGCCGCAGCTTTCGATGGCGCAGAATTCCATCGCGAACCGCGCCTGCTGCGCGAGATCGACCGTGTCGTCGAACACCACCACGCCGCCATGGCCCAGCATGCCCTTCTGCGCGGCGAAGGCCTCGTAATCGAGCGGCGTGTCGAGCAGCGCCTCGGGGAAATAAGCGCCCAGCGGCCCACCCACTTGGACGGCGCGGAGCGGACGGCCGGAATAGGTGCCGCCGCCGAAATCATAGATCGCCTGGCGCAGCGTGAGGCCGAAGGCCTTCTCGACCAACCCGCCACGCTTGACGTTGCCGGCAAGCTGGATCGGCAGCGTGCCGCGCGAGCGGCCCATACCGAAGTTCTTGTAGAACTCGGCACCCTTGTCGAGGATCGTCGGCACCGCGGCCAGCGAAAGCACGTTGTTGACCACGGTCGGCCGGCCGAACAAACCCTTTAGCGCGGGCAGCGGCGGCTTGAAACGGATCTGGCCGCGCTTGCCTTCCAGACTCTCCAGCAGCGACGTCTCTTCACCGCAGATATAGGCGCCGGCGCCCATGCGGACTTCGAGCTCGAAGCGCTTGCCCGAACCCGCGACATTCGCGCCGAGATAGCCGCGCTCGCGCGCGAACTTGATCGCGCGGCCGAAGGTACGGAAGGCGTGCGGATACTCGGAACGGACATAGACATAGCCCTGCGTCGCACCGACGGCGATGCCGGCAATCGTCATGCCCTCGATCAGCAGGAAGGGATCGCCTTCGATCAGCATGCGGTCGGCGAAGGTGCCGCTGTCGCCTTCGTCGGCGTTGCAAACGATGTATTTCTGGTCGTCGACCGCGCCGAGCACCGTCTTCCACTTGATGCCGGTCGGGAAACCCGCGCCGCCGCGGCCGCGCAGACCGGAATTGGTGACCTCGTCGACGATCGCGGCTGGCGCCATCGCCAATGCTCGTTTGAGTCCGCGATAGCCGTCATGGGCGAGGTAGTCGTCGAGCGAGAGCGGATCGGTGACGCCACATCTGGCGAAGGTCAGCCGTTCCTGGTTCTTGAGGAACGGAATCTCTTCCGTCAGGCCCAGATACAGCGCGTGCGGCTTGCCGTCGAGAAAGCCCGACGCGAACAGGCTTGGAATATCCTGCACCGTAACCGGTCCATAGGCGACGCGGCCTTTGGGCGTCTCCACTTCGACCAGCGGCTCCAGCCAGAACATGCCGCGCGAGCCGTTGCGGATGATTGTCGCATCGATTTTCCGCGCAGCGATCTCACGGGCGATGGCGGCATCGACCTCTTCGGCGCCGACCGACAGCGCCGCCGCATCGCCGGGCACATAGATGCGCTGCATCATGGCTTGCTCCGCGCGGCGGCGATCAGCGCATCGGCACGCTGGGGCGTGACACGGCCATAGAGCTTGCCGTCCAGCATCATGGCGGGCGACAGTGCGCAATTGCCGAGGCAGTAGACGGCTTTCAACGTGACGCTTCCGTCCTTGGCTGTCTCGTCGAGCGCGATGCCGAGACTACGTTCGAGATGATCGACCAGCGCGTTGCAACCCATCGACTGGCAGGCCTCGGCGCGGCAGACCTTCACCTCGTGGCGACCGGCGGGTGCGGTGTGAAAATCGTGATAGAAGGTGATCACGCCATGGACCTCGGCGCGCGACACGTTCAGCGCCCCCACGATCACCGGGATCGCCGCCTCGTCGACATAG
>CAZNZI010000078.1:0-9170 GCA_964577475.1 uncultured Rhodospirillaceae bacterium | reverse complement strand
GCCGCGTCTTCGAGCGTGTCGAGCCGGGCCCAGACCAGGTCATGGGGCAGTTTGGTCTGATCGATGATGTCCACACCCTTGCCGTCGGCGGAGGGGCGGATGGTGCGTGTGGGGGTGCCGTTGATTTTCATGGCTGGAAGGTAGGCGATGCACGGGCTCGCGGCAACCCGGCCGGGCCAAGGTCATGCTATCCCTGTCAGGTCCCGAGGAACCCCCGCCACTCGCCTTCCGCCACCAGGGCGGTCAGGCGGCCGGTGAAGAAGGCGCCGGTATCGATACCGATCCGGTTGGCCTTCTGCTCGGGCGTGGTCGTAATGGTGTGCCCGTGGACGACCAGCTTGCCATAGTCGACCGCCGAACCCAGAAACTCGCCCCGGATCCAGAGCAGGTCCTGGCGCTGCTGGTGCTCCAGCGGAATCCCCGGCCGCACCCCGGCATGGGCAAAGAAATACCCGCCCTCCTGATGGAAGGTGGGAAGGCCGCTGAGGAAGCGGCGGTGCTCGGCCGGCAAGTGCCTGTTCAGCAAATCCTGTAGCGTCTTCAACCCCGAAGGCTGGGGTAGGTCGCCGATATAGCTATGCAGGGTGGCCATGCCGCCATTGCTGCCCGACAGCCACACCCCGCCGATATCGATATCCGTCAGGAACCGGACCAGCATCGATTCGTGGTTGCCGCACAGACAGACCCAGCGAAAGTCCGCCCAGTCGGAGGTGGGTGGCGGGCCACCGGCCAGGGTTTCGACCACGGCCTTCGAGTCCGGTCCACGGTCGATATAGTCGCCCAGGAACACCACCAGCTTCCGCGGCGCCTTGGAGAGCCGTCCATCGGCCGCGATCATGCCGAGCATGCGGTCGAGGAGGTCTTTGCGCCCGTGAAGATCGCCGACGGCATAAATCCGCATATCGGCCGGAGTCCGTCCGCGGGAAACCATGTCCCCGGCCATTTGATAGGCAACTGATGCCATACTGTGTTGGGCCACTGGTCGTTGCGATAATGTGATATTATCTCTAAAAGAATTGCATTCCAGCGTGTCTTCGCCCGGGCACGGCTTTGTCGCCGGGTGAGACTCGGAGGCTGCGTCTCAGATGTATTCCCTGCCCGGGAACCCGAACCCGGACACCGTTACCCAGGAGAGTCTGCTGCTCGGCGCCGCCGAGCGCGTCGGACGGATTCGCCAGGGCCGTATCGCGTTGCACGTTCACCTGTCCCGGCTGCGCCCGCAGAACCGGCAGGACGGCCATGTGCGCATCGCGCTCCGCATGCTCGAACCGATGGTCAACGCCTATCGCGGCCAGATGTTCCTGCTGACCAATTCCGACGTCGTGTTCATGTTGAAAGACGCGAACCTGACCGACGTCGAGAACATGATCTACAAGCTGCGCGCCCTGTTCTCGAAGGACCCGCTGACCTTCACCGACTCGGGCGACGGCGTCGATAATTTCTGCACCTGGTACGACCTGGCCGGCAGCGACTATGACGCCTTCGTGGTCATGGCCAAGGACGCGACCGAGGAAGCCCGCGCCCGCAACCGCGAGAAGGCGGCCCAAACCGGCCCCAACACCCTCGACGCCAAGATGCTGGCCGAGCTTCTGGAGCGTCTGGCACGGACCGATATCAGCCGATTGGTACGCCGCCAGTCGGCCATCATGGTCGGCAACGCCAACGCCAATGCCGAAGTGATCTTCCAGGAGTTCTTCGTCTCGGTCTCCGAGCTGCAAAAGGAACTCGGGAGCGAAGTCAGCCTCCTCTCCAACCGCTGGCTGTTCCAGCATCTGAGCCTGTCGCTCGATCGCCGCGTGCTGAGCGCTCTGGGCAGCGCCGAGTTGCGCGCCTGGCCGGTCGTGTACGGGCTCAACCTCAACCTCGCCACGGTGAAGACCGACACCTTCCAGGAATTCTCCCATCACATCGCCGGCCATGCGGGGCTTTCAGTCGAGCTCCAGGTGCTCGACATCCTGGCCGACAGCCGCGCCTATTTCGATGCGCACAATCTTCTGCTCAAGAACGGCCACCAGGTCCTGATCGACGGCATCAATGAACTCACGCTGCAGTTCATGGACCTGACCCAGTTCAAGGCCGATCTCTATAAGCTCCATTGGAGCCCCGAGATGGGCGACAGCGAGCATGGCGAGCAGGTGGTGCGCAACCTGATGCCGGTGGGCGTCGACAAGATCGTGCTCGGCCGCTGCGACTCGGAGGCCGCGATCCAGTGGGGCCTCTCGAAGGGCATCCAGCGCTTCCAGGGCCGCTATGTCGACACGATGCTGGCCGCCTACACCATGGCCGTCTGCGACAAGAGCGCCGCCTGCACGCTGAACCAATGCATCGCGCGGCACGGCGTGCTGTCCGGCATGCCGCGGCCCGAATGCGGCAATCTCGACATGCTCGACACACCGCCGGTGATGCGCGCCATCCGCGCACGCGCGACTTCGGGAGCCCGCTGATGAAGCCTCCACAGACACGCGACCGGGCCGCCGAACAGCCGCAGGAAGCCGGTTTCGATCCGCGCGCCGAACGGCTTGTCGGCCAGGAACAGCTCCTGCTCGATTATGTGCGCAAGCTGGAGAAGCACCGCAAAGGCCGGCAGGTTGCGATCCTGCATCTGTCTTCGCTGCAGCCGCAGAACCGGCGCGAACACCATGTGCGCATTGCGCTGAACGCCTTCGAGGTGATGGTGAAGGCCCTGAAGGGCCAGGTCTTCGTGATGTCCAACAGCGACATCATCTTCATCTTCAAGGATGCGGCGCTCGATGAGACCGAGTCGGCGATCGTGAAAGTGAAGTTCCTCTTCAGCGACGATCCCATGCTGGTGGACGAGGGCGAGGACGGCAAAGCGGCTTTCGTCGACTGGTTCGATCTCGAGAGCGACTACGAGGAACTTCTCGGCCTCGCACAGCGTGCCGCCCATGAAGAGGATCAGCGCCGCACCCAGGAATTCGCCAAGGGGTTCATCGCCCAGCAGGCGGCCAAGCAGGTCAGTGCCGGCCAGCCGCTGACGCCGCAAATTCTGAACCGGATCGAGGAAGCGCTGATCCGCGCCGACCTCTCCAACATGCTGCGCCGCCAGGCAATCTGCGCGATCGTCGGCAAGGCCGCGCCGCAGCCGATCTTCTCGGAACTTTTCATCTCGATCGCCGATCTGCGCGAGACCCTGCTGCCCGACGTCAACCTGGCCTCGAGCCCATGGCTGTTCCAGCAACTGACGGAAACGCTCGACCGCCGCGTGCTGGCGATGCTGATCAAGCATGACGACCGCACCGTCGCCGGCGATGTCAGCATCAACCTGAACGTCCAGACGCTGATCGCACCTGAGTTCCTGACCTTCGACGACAATCTTCAGGCCGGCATGCGCGGTACGATCGTGCTCGAAGTGCAGAAGGTGGACGCCTTCGCCGATCTCGGCTCGTTCCTGTTCGCCCGCGACTTCGCCCATGAACGCGGCTATCGCATCTGCATCGACGGCTGCAATCTCGAATCGCTGCCCTTCATCGACCGCCAGCGCCTGGGCGTCGACCTGATCAAGATCAGCTGGAACCCGGCGATGAAGACCGGCCTGTTGCCCAACGGCACCAAGATGGAGCAATACGTCAATCGCTGCGGTCCCGGCCGCGCGATCCTGGCGCGCTGCGACGATCAGGACGCGATCGATTTCGGCCGGCAGAACGGCATCACCATGTTCCAGGGTCGGCATGTCGAGGGCCTGATTGCGTCGGATGCCCGGCGCGTCAAAGGCATCTCGGCGATGCGCCGCTGATCCTCTTTCCGCGGTTCCCTTATGAGCGACATCGTCATCCGCGTGGATGAACTGCGTAAACTGTTCGGCGCCATCGCTGCCGTAGATGGGCTCTCGTTCACGGTCGAGCGCGGGTCGACGGTCGCGCTGCTGGGCGCCAATGGCGCGGGCAAGACCACGACCATCTCGATGCTGCTCGGCCTGCTGCTGCCGACCTCGGGCCGGATCGAAATCCTGGGCGAGGACATGCTGGCCCATCGCAATCGCGTTCTGCCGCGGGTCAACTTCTCTTCGCCTTATGTCGATCTGCCGCACCGGCTTTCGGTGCGGGAGAATCTGAAAGTCTACGGCCATCTCTATGGCGTGAAGCATCTCGACGCGCGGATCGATGAGGTCGCAGCGATGCTGTCGATCGCCGACCTGCTGGACCGTGCCGCCGGCAAACTCTCGGCCGGCCAGAAGACCCGTGTCGCCCTGGCAAAAGCGCTGCTCAACGCCCCCGAGATCCTGCTGCTCGACGAACCGACCGCCTCGCTCGACCCCGACTCGGCCGACTGGGTGCGCACCATGCTGCGCGATTTCCAGAGCCGCCATGGTGCCACGATCCTGCTGGCCTCGCACAACATGACCGAGGTCGAGCGCCTGTGCGACAACGTCCTCATCATGCGCAAAGGCAGCGTGGTCGACCAGGGCGCGCCCGAAGCGCTGATCGCGCGCTACGGCCGCGAGACGATGGAAGAAGTCTTCCTCGACATCGCGCGCAACCGCACCAGGGACGCCGCACCCGCGGCATCGTGACCATGGCCGGATCCGAAGCGGTGCGGCTCACCATCACCGCCATCGGCGCGCGCGGGGACGGCCTGGCCGAACATGCGGGCCAGACCGTCTATGTGCCGTTCACTGTACCCGGCGATGTGATCGAGGCGACGCCGGGCGAAAAGCGCGCCGACGGCCTCGCGGCCGAACTGGTGCGCGTCGTGACGCCGGGACCGGGGCGCGCCTCGGCCGCCTGCCGTCATTTCGGCACTTGCGGCGGCTGCGCCCTCCAGCATATCGATGACGCGCATTATGCCGATTGGAAGCGCGGCCTGCTGGCGGAGGCCGTTGTGCGAGCAGGCGGCAACGAAAACCTGGTCGCGCCGCTGATCCGGATCGCGCCCGGCACGCGCCGCCGCGCGGCACTGGCATTCGTGCGCACCGGCAAAGGCATCATGCTCGGCTTCGCCCAGCGCGCCAGCCATCATTTGATCGATGTCGAAGAATGCCCGGTTCTGGCGCCGGCACTGACAGTCTTGCTGCCGCCCCTGCGCACAGCGCTGATCCAGGCGCTGCCCGGCGGCACCAAGGGCGATGCGATCGCGACCCAGACCGAGACGGGAATCGATCTGGTGATCGAGGCTGAGTCACTGCTCGACCTCAAGGCGCGCGAGTCTCTGGCCGCCTTTGCCGAGACGCGGGACCTGGCGCGGCTCTCGTGGCGCACGAAGAAGGGCACGGAGCCGATCGCCCATCGCCGTCCGCCGATGGTGAAGCCGGGCGGCGTGCCGGTCGAGCTGCCGCCGGGTGGGTTTCTCCAACCCTCCGTCGAAGGCGAAGCCACGCTGGCCCGACTGGTGACCGACGCCGTGCGCGAATTCACCAAGCCGCGCGACCGGATTGCCGATCTCTTTGCCGGCAGCGGCAGTTTTACCTTTCCGCTCGCCGAGACCCATCGCGTCCATGCCGTCGAGGGCGATGGGCCGGCCCTGGCCGCGCTCATGCGCGCGGCGGGCAAGGCTTCGCTGCCTGTCACCACCGAAGCCCGCGACCTGGCCCGCAAGCCGCTGCGCGACAAGGAACTGGCTGGTTACGCCGGCGTGGTCTTCGACCCGCCACGGGTCGGCGCTTCTGCCCAGGCCCAGGCACTGGCGGCCAAGGGACCTAAGCTGGTCGTAGCCGTGTCGTGCAATCCGGCCACATTGAGCCGCGATATGAAAGCCTTGATCGAAGGCGGTTACCGGCTGGTGCGCGCCGTCCCGGTCGATCAATTCCTCTGGTCCGCGCGGCTTGAGGCCGTGGCCGTCTTCGTGAAATAAATAGCGTCACAACCCATCGTCGAGAACAGCCCATGCCCGACTCATCCGGTGCCAATTCCGCCTATACCGATCTGCGCGCCCGCTTTGCAAAACTGTCCCATGTCGGCGAGGCGCTCGCGATCCTCGACTGGGATGCGCAGACGATGATGCCGGAGGGTGCGTCGGAGGTACGCGGCGCCCACTGCGCCACCTTGCGGACCGTCATGCACGAGATGCTGACCGACAAAGCGGTCAAAGGTCTGCTCGACGCCGCGGAGAACGAGGATCTCGACGATTGGCAGCAGGCCAATTTACACGAGATGCGCCGCGACTGGATTCACGCCTCGGCCCTGCCCACGAAATTGGTCGAGGCGCAGTCGATAGCGACATCCGTGACCGAGCGGGTGTGGCGCACGGCACGGCCGGCCTCCGACTTCGCGGCGATGCGCGAGCCGCTGGCCGCGCTGATGAAGATCAACCGTGAGATCGCCGAGATCAAAAGCCAGGCGCTGGGCGTGTCGCCCTATGACGCGATGCTCGATATGAGCGAGCCCGGGATGACCTCGGCCGAGATCGATGTGCTGTTCGCCGATCTGGCGGCGTTCATCCCCGGCTTCGTCGCCGAGGTGACGAAACGCCAGCCCGCGACGGTGACGCCGCCCAAAGGCCCCTTCCCCATCGAAGAGCAGCGCGCCCTGGGCGTGGCGATGATGGAGAAGATGGGCTTCGACTTCCATTACGGGCGCCTCGACATCAGCCGCCATCCCTTCAGCAGCGGCACGCCCGATGACGCGCGCATCACCACGCGCTATGACGAAGCCGATTTCATGCGCAGCCTGATGGGCGTGCTGCACGAGACCGGTCACGCGCTCTATGAGATCGGCCTGCCCAAGGATTGGCGCGGCCAGCCGGTCGGACGGGCGCGCTCGATGGGTGTCCATGAGAGCCAGAGCCTGATCATGGAGATGCAGGCCTGCCGCTCGAAAGGCTTCGTCGCCTATCTCGCGCCGTTGGCCGCCCAGACTTTCGGCCGCGAGCGTGAGTCCGGCTGGGACGGCGCGACGCTGTGGAACGCAATGATGCGCGTGCAGCCCTCGTTCATCCGCGTCGATGCCGACGAGGTCACCTATCCCGCCCATGTCATTCTGCGCTATCGCCTGGAGAAACAGATGCTCGCAGGCGACCTCGAGGTCGGCGACCTGCCGGCGGCCTGGAACAAGGGTATGGAAGATCTGCTGGGGATCACGCCACCCAACGACCGGTTGGGGTGTCTCCAGGACATCCACTGGTACGGCGGTAGTGTCGGCTATTTCCCCTGCTATACCCTGGGCGCGATGACCGCCGCGCAACTGTTCGACGCCGCCCGGCGCGCCAATCCCGATCTCGAAGCCAGCATTGCGCGCGGCGATTTCGCGCCCTTGCGTACCTGGCTCCGCACCCATGTGCATGGGCTTGCCTCACGCTACTCGAGCAACGAACTCCTCACCCGCGCGACGGGCAAACCGCTCGACGCCAATATCTTCAAGACCCATCTGCGGAATCGCTACCTGTCGTAGCGAGCTGCCGCCTTCCCTACAATTAGCTGTAGTCCGGCCCCGACCTTGCCCCCCGGTCCGGGGGCCACTACGTTATGGGCCTCTCACGCAAGGAACTCCCTCCATTGCCCTACCAAAGCACGCGCGGGCGTACCCAGCCTTTGAAATTCGACGATGTGTTGCTGGCCGGGCTGGCGCCTGATGGCGGGCTGTATGTACCGAGCGTCTGGCCGCGGATTTCCGATCGTGAACTGCGCCAGATGGCGAGCCTGCCCTATGCCGAGATGGCGGTGCATGTCGCGCGGCCGTTCCTGGACGGGACGATCGACGATAACGCCCTCGCGGCCATGGCGCGCGATGCCTACAAGAATTTCGATCATCCGGACGTGGCCCCGCTGACGCCGCTCGGGAACAACGAGTTCCTGTTGGAACTGTTCCACGGCCCGACGCTGTCGTTCAAAGACTACGCGCTGCAACTGGTCGGCCGCTGGCTCGACCATGTGCTGACCAAGCGCAACCGCCGCGCCACCATTGTCGTCGCCACCTCGGGCGACACCGGCTCGGCCGCCATCGAAGCCTGCCGCGACCGCAATGCGCTCGATATTTTCGTGCTGCATCCGAAGGGCCGCGTGTCCGAGGTGCAGCGCCGGCAGATGACGACCGTGGATGCCGACAACGTCCACAACATCGCCATCGAAGGCACCTTCGACGACTGCCAGAATCTGGTGAAGGGTCTGTTCGCCGATCTGAGCCTGCGCAAGGACGTAGGCCTCGCCGCGATGAACTCGATCAACTGGGCCCGTATCGTCGCCCAGATCGTCTATTACGTGAAAGCCGGCGCCATGGTCGGCGCGCCCGGCACCAAGATGGAAGTGAAAGGCCAGATGGCCGTCTCGGTGCCCACCGGGAATTTCGGCAATGTCTTCGCTGCCTATGCCGCGAAGAAGATCGGCCTGCCGATCCAGCAGATGATCGTGGCTTCGAACGCCAACGACATCCTGACGCGCTTCTTCGAGACCGGCGAGATGAAGAGCCTGAATGTGACGCCGACCCTGTCGCCGTCGATGGACATCCAGATCTCGAGCAATTTCGAGCGCTATCTGTTCGACATGGTCGATGGCCGCCCCGACGTGGTCAACGGCACGATGGAACAGTTCCGCCAGGCCAAGTCGTTCCGCGTCTCGACCGAGCGGATGGCCAAGGTGCGCGCGACCTTCGATGCCTTCCGCCTGAACGACGAGGCGACGCTGGCGGCGATGAAGAAGATCCACGCCGAGACCGGCGTGCTGATCGATCCCCATTCGGCGATCGGCGTCGCCGCCGCGCGCGCCCGGCGCAAGGACCCAAGCGTGCCGATGGTCTGCGTGGCCACGGCGCACCCGGCCAAATTCCCCGACGCGGTGGAACAGGCGACGGGCATCCGCCCCGAATTGCCGCCCCGTTTAGCCGATATCATGCAGCGCCCCGAGCGTTGCGAGGAGATGCGATGGAATCTCGACGCCCTCAAGGACTACATCCGCTCCGTGGCCAAAGTGGCGGTATGACGGCCAAAGACGTCACCGTCACCACGCTCGACAACGGCCTGACGGTGGCGACCGACTACGTTCCCACCGTGGAGACGGCCTCGGTCGGCGTCTGGGTCACCGCCGGCACGCGGCACGAGACGCCCGAGATCAACGGCGTGTCCCATGTGCTCGAGCACATGGCGTTCAAGGGCACGGCGCGGCGCAGTGCGCGGCAGATCGCCGAGGAGATCGAGGCGGTCGGCGGTTATATCAACGCGCACACGGCGCGCGACCACACCGCCTATTACGTCAAGGTTCTGAAGGAAGACGTGCCGCTGGCGAT
>CAZNZI010000077.1:0-3593 GCA_964577475.1 uncultured Rhodospirillaceae bacterium | reverse complement strand
GCCGGTTTCTTCATCTATCACGGCGAGCTTCTGTCCGCCGATCGCTTCGATATTGCCGTCATGCAGAACGACGCCAACTATCCCGATCTCACCGGTGGCCTGGAAGATCGGAAGCGGTTCGGGGACTATGTCTACAACTTCATCTTCCTGCCCCAGGAAGAGGCCGAGCTTGTCGTTGCGCAGATCAGGGACCGGATAGCGGCTCTTTAGACCCGTCATGACGCCGCGGAGGCCGGCACCGATCGGCGTGGCGGCGCCGGGCTCCGTGATCCGCCCGACCGCTCGATGGCCCCGCAGAGCTTCTCGCCGATCTTCGCCCACTCGAATTGGTCGCGCGAAGCCGCAAATGCGGACTGTTGCGCAGCGTTGAGTCGATCGAAATCGTCGATCACCTGAACGATCCCCTCGGCCAGATCCCGATGTGCGGCAAAGAGAAAGATGTTACGGCCTGGCTCAAGCGGGAGACCGGGAACCGACCCCTCCATTGCGAAGATAGGCAGCCGGTTGAAAACATAGTCCAAGGTCTTCAGCTTGAAGCCACCCAGCGTGTCCGGGACGACCGCCAGACGGGCCTGCTGCATGTAAGGGAAGACATTCTCGACGCGGCCGGTGAAGGTGGTGGCGGAAAGCCGCGGACGAAGCCGGTCGAGAAACGCTTGCTCGGTATCACCCACCACCAGCAGTTCTACGCCGGCCTGGGCCATGATCGAATCGGCGATACTGAGGAACGCCTCCACGCTGCGCTGCTTCGGTCCCCAATGGAAGCTTCCGACGAGAATGGCCCGCCGCGGCGTCTCGGGTCCGATTTGCCGGTGCTCGATGATCGGCCCGCCATAGCCGGGCGGAATGAACTCGACCGGCTTCCCGGGCCAGAGCCGAGCGAAGTGGCCGCGATCTTCTGGCGTATTGGCGGTGACCAGATCGACACCGTCCGCCAGCATCCGTTCGCAGCGGATCATCTTGATCGCATCGAGCCGACGAGCCAGTCGTTTGAAGACCGTCGTGCCTTGTTCCGCCATGGCAGCCGACACGCGCTCTTCGTGGTTGTGCGAAACATAGACCAGCTTCGGCCTTGGTCCGCTGCCGAAATGTCGCAGGATCGGTCCGATCGCCCAGGCCACGGCAATGCCGTCGAAGACGATTGCATCCCAAACCTCGGCGGTGAGTTGCTCGCGCACCAGCCGCCGCATGGTGCTTGTCCGGGTTCGCGAGGCCAGCATCGGCCAACGCGAGATGACCGCTCGCCACTTCGAGCGCGGCCGATGCGGCGCCAGGCTCCAATGCGCGCCGGCTCCGGCGGTCCTGCCTGCGGTCGCGCCCGGTCTCTGCAACCCGACGGCGTGCACGATGCAGCCGCTGCACGCCGCTGCATGGAGCAACCCTGCCGAGTAGATGAATTGCCCGTTATCGTTGGGAAACGGATCGGCGAGCGTGAGCCAGAGAAGCTTCATGCCGCATATAGAAATCCACGTTTGCGGCTGCGCCCGTGATCAAAACGTGGCGCCCCCAGATGTCCACATAATGGCCGCATAGGTGAGAGTATGATCGCTTCCAAGAGTGGCGATGCACACGATCATGGGGCTGCGAAAGGACGGAATATACAGATAATCCGTTACGATTTGATCATTGTGCACCGACGAACGAATTTGTTTTAACTGTTCTGCAGAAACCAAAAGGACAAGTGAGTATCGGCAAAAACAAAAGTCCGTTTCACTTGTACCACTCAGAAACATTTGCGCCTTGGGCAATGAGACCGTGAGTCTTTCGTCTTCCTGGAGAGGGAAGCTCACGACCCAACAACTATGTCCGTGTCCTTAGCGAGGTCGAACACGATGAGTGCTGTATATGATAATCCGCCCTTTTGCCCCGAAGCGGCGGCTCAGTCGAGGCTCTCGCGACCCCACAATGGAGGTCGCCCGTGAGCGTCTTCACAACCATATCGAAACCGTTTCAGTACGTATGCAAGCGCTCTGAAAGCGTGTTTGCCGCGATCGAGAAGTGCCTCGATAACGGTGTCGAGGCGTGCCTGGTCGTCGGGGACGACAACCGGCTGATCGGCCAAGTCACGCTGACGGATATCCGGCGCGCCATTCTTGATGGCACGGCGATGGAGGACATGTCGCTCGACCGCCATATCTCCGACGTCGTTTCCGCACCGACCTCGCGCGACGGGATGATCCGCAACGACCCCGAGGCGAACAACGGTCCGCTGGCGCCGGTACTCGACTATGGCGGCCGACTGATCGGCGTCGAGGTGGATCGCAGCCGGCAGTTCGTCCAGATCGCCAAGCCCGACCTGTCGCATCTTGAATTCCGCGCCCTTCTCGATGCATTCGTTTCGTCGTGGATTTCAAGCAAGGGCACCTATATCCAAAGGCTCGAACGTGACTTCGCCGCGTTCTGCGGCACGGAGCATGGTGTCGCCGTCTCCAACGGCACCGCCGCGATCCATCTCGCACTGATCGCCCTGGATATCGGCCCCGGCGACGAAGTGATCGTGCCCGACCTCACCTTTGTCGCGACCATCAATGCCGTCCTGCATGCCGGCGCGACACCGGTGATCGTCGATGTCGATCCTCTGACCTGGTCAATGTCGGCCCGCGCCGTGGCGGATGCCATCACGCCACGGACCAAGGCCGTCATCCCCGTCCATCTCTATGGCCGCCCGGCGGAGATCGGACCGATCGCGGAACTCGCTAGGACGCACGGCGTCTATGTCATCGAGGATTGCGCGGAGGCGCATGGCGCACGGTACGACGGCCGTCCGGTCGGTCAGTTCGGCGACATCGGCTGCTTCTCCTTCTTCGCCAACAAGGTGATCACCACCGGCGAGGGCGGGATATGCGTCACCAAATCCGAAACTTTGGCCGCGACCTTGCGTGTCCTGCGTGACCACGGTATGGCGATCAATCAGTCCTACTGGCTCGACCGTGTCGGCTACAACTACCGCATGACCAATCTGCAGGCGGCAATCGGCTCAGTTCAGCTGCGCCGGGTCCACCAGACCCTCCGGCGCAATCAGCGGTTGGAGCTTCTATACCGCGAATACCTGAACGGTATTCCGGATGTCACCTTCCCGCCACCGCTCCCAGCCCTCTATCGGCCGATCACTTGGCTGGTTTGCGTCCAGGTCCCGCCGAAAGCGCGGGCCGAGCTGATCAAGGCGGCGCGCGGTGCCGATATCGAGATCCGTCCATTCTTCCCATCCCTGTCCGCCCTGCCGATCTACGAGAAATACGCGCGTCCCTGCCCGATCAGCAGCGCCCTGTCGATCACTGGACTCAATCTGCCGACGTCCAGTGCGGTCGACAGGCACGTCGTCGAGAAAGTCGCCGGCGTATTCCACGAGGTGTTGGGCTAGGAGGACCGGCGATGCGTACGTCACTGATCGTCGGTGCCGGTCCGGGTGGCATCGGGCCGTTGGTTTGGGCCGCGCAGCAGGGCCTTCTCAAGGATTGGCTGCGCGCCGGCGTGGCGCTGTTCGATCGCCGCCGCGTGATCGGCGGAACGCTCGGGCGATATGCAATCAATACGGATTCGCTCGGCGGTGCCTATCACGAATGCCTCGATGCCCCGGCCGGGCAGGATTTCTT
>CAZNZI010000076.1:0-1537 GCA_964577475.1 uncultured Rhodospirillaceae bacterium | reverse complement strand
GTTGCATCAGCGCCATGAACACTTCCGCATTGGCGGATGCACCGGAATGCGGCTGGACGTTGGCGTATCGGCAGCCGAACAGCTTGGTGACGCGCTCGATGGCCAACCGCTCGGCCACGTCGACGAACTGGCAGCCGCCGTAATAGCGCTTACCGGGCAAGCCCTCGGCGTATTTGTTGGTGAGCACCGAACCCTGCGCCTCGAGCACGGCGCGCGAGACAATGTTCTCGGACGCGATCAGCTCGATCTGATTCTGCTGACGACCCAGTTCCTTGCCGATCGCCGCCATGATCTCGGGATCGGCCTCGGCCAGAGGGGCGTTGAAGAAGCGAAGCGACTGGGACTGCTCAACCGTCATTCCATCGGATCCTTTGCTCGAATTTTTGCTCAGGCACTGACTGTTTCGGGCGCCGACATCTTGGCGACCCGGCGCGCATGCCGCCCGCCCTCGAACGCGGTGCTCAGGAAAATCTGCAGGCACTCCTTGGCCAGATCGGGCCCAATCGTGCGCCCGCCCATGCAGATGACATTGGCATCATTGTGCTGCCGCGCCAGGCGCGCACCGAACCCGTCATGGATCAGCGCCGCGCGAAGCTGCGCGAAGCGGTTGGCCGCGATGCTGATGCCGATGCCCGTGCCGCAGAGCAGGACGCCGAAAGGCGCGCGCCCTGCGCCGATCGCCTCAGCCATCCGTCGGGCGTAATCGGGATAGTCGACCGAGTCGGCGCTGTTTGTGCCCAGGTCGAGCACCGGATGGCCCAGCCGCGCGAGTTCAGCGGCGAGGATGGTCTTCAGGTCGAAGCCCCCATGGTCGGAGGCCACCGCGATGACGGGCAATGACATATCGGTTAGCGCTGGGAAATCAGGAACAGGAGGGGTTGATACCATATGTCGGCCAAGCGTGCCAGGGGCCCACAACCACTCGCGAGTGCCGGCGCCAAGGGACAAAATGCACTATTCGCACAAAGTCGCGAGCCATTATGCGCAAATCCGCATGCAGCCGCACCTGACTGAATGAGTATCATTGTGAAAATGGACAGTCACGTAAGGTTAAAGGCTCACAAATGCCGAGAAAGCCATTCTCCGTGAGAGCAAGTTTCAGTTTTCGCGGTCCTTCCATGGCAATGCATATAAACGAAACTGGGGCTCGGCCGGTCAGGATGACTGCGTATTCTTCCGGTTTTCGGAAAAATGGATTTCTCAGTATTCAATTCATTTGAGCATTATTCAAGTTGTGGCCGCCCAGGATTGACATCAATCATTCCTTATGCGCTCATTAGTTCGATTGTAGAAACCGGGGCTGCAAAGAAGATGAGCGAAGGAAACATAGACAAAACTTCGCGGAATGAGATTTTGCGCATGGCAGTAGAAGTGGTTTCAGCTTACGTCGGTCGCAATTCCATCCCGACCGGTCAGATTCCCGAAATCATCCAGACCGTGTTCTCGTCGCTGTCTCACATCGGCGAACGGGGTTCTGACGGTGCCGGCGAAGCGCCCAAGCCGCCGGTCTCGATCAAGAAGTCGGTGGCGCCCGATT
>CAZNZI010000075.1:0-3469 GCA_964577475.1 uncultured Rhodospirillaceae bacterium | reverse complement strand
GAGCGAGTTGTTGGTCAGCTTCTCGACGATGTCATGGCCGATCGGGCGCGCACTCGGCGCGGCCTTCACGTAATCGACCAGCAGCTCGTCGAAGGCGGCCAGGTAGTTCTGCCGCGCATTGGGGAAGATATAGGCGCATTGGAGGGCGAAATAGGCGCGGCTGGCCGGCGTGCTGGCCGAGCTTTCGATCATGATCTCTTTGCCGCGCAGGATCGCCGCGTCGTTGTGCACCAGAATCTGGGTGTTGTGGCCGGAGTTCTCGATCACCGCGCCGTTCACGATGATCTTGTCGCCATGCTTCAGATCGAGTGCGAGCGGCACCGTTACCTCAAGAGTTGGACGCTTTTTGGGGAATCGTTATATCGCGCCAGTCTAGGGGAAACATCAAGGCTGGGAAAGCCTTGGCTAGCAACGGCCACACAACTGTCGTGGCCGCCAGGAAAATCAACGGAGATGTCAGCCGACGGCGGCTTTGGTCTCGGTCTGCTCCGCGGTCACCGGCATCGGGTTTTCGCGCGCGATCGAATCGCGCAGGCCGGCGGCGATGTTGCGGTTGATGTCGATCAGGACCTGGAGGCGTTCGGGCGTCGGTTCGCCGAGCGAGGCCACCGTGTGCTTGTCGACGAACTGGCAGAGCGTGAGCATGTTCACATGGATGTCGGAGGGGGCTTCGTTGCCCTCCAGTGCGACGGTCAGGTCGGCCTGGAAAATCGTCCACAGGCGCCAGTTGAGGCGGAGCGCTTCGCGCATCGCGTTGCGGCCACCGCGCGTGGCCAAGGCAAGGCGGCGTCCCGATTCCGTCAGCGCCCAGGCTTCTGTGGCGCGCGGATTGCCTTCTTGGGGCATGCTGGCGTTGATGGCGGCATTGCCATAAGGATTCATCGACTTCTCCAACTCGTCCTGTTCGGGCCAGTTTTTTCGTCTGTTCCGACCACCGCGTCGATCCGTAGATTCCGCAAAACCGGCGCTTTGGTCAGTGATGGAAGGCTAGACCCGGCCAGTTAACAAAATCATAAAAGAATAGGGTCAAATCGGCCTAATCTCGGGGGTGTCGGAAGCCCCCAATCCGGACTAAATTATCCCTATGGCTGAACCCCTTATCGGCATCACCCTCGACAGCGAGGAGCCCGGCGGCTACTCGAAATTCCCCTGGTATGCGCTGCGACAGAATTACTGCGCGGCGGTCTCCCGGGCGGGCGGGTTGCCCGTGCCGCTGCCCCATCTGGTCGACCGGGTGGAGGCCTATCTCGACACGATCGACGGGCTGGTGGTGACCGGCGACGCCTTCGACGTCGACCCGGCCCTGTTCGGCGCGGCGACGCGCCACGAGTCGGTGACACTGAAAGCCGGCCGCACCGATTTCGAATTGGCGATGACCCAGGGTGCCCTCAAACGCGACATGCCGATCCTCGGCATCTGCGGCGGCGAACAGTTGCTGGCGGTCGCGCTCGGCGGCACGCTGGTGCAGCACATCCCCGACGAGATCAAGACCACGATCGCCCATGAGCAGCCCAACCCGCGCGACCAGGCGGGCCACGAGGTCGCCGTGGTGCCCGGGACGATGCTGGCCAGGATCGCGGGCACGGCGCACACGCTGCCGGTCAACAGCGCGCATCATCAGGCGGTGAAGGATGTGCCGGCGCCGGCGGTGATCAACTCCCGCTCGCCCGACGGGGTGATCGAAGGGATCGAGATGCCGGGCAAGCGTTTCTGCCTCGGCGTGCAGTGGCATCCGGAATTCGCCATCAGCCCCACCGACGACGCCATCTTCCGCGCCTTTATCACGGCCTGCAAATCATGACCAATCGCGAAGACGACGACGCCCCCGATGGCGAAAAGGGTGAGCGCATCGCGCGCCGCCTGGCCCGGGCAGGTCTCTGTTCGCGCCGCGAGGCCGAGCGCTGGATCGCCGAGGGCCGCGTGAAGGTCGACGGCGTCAAGCTGACCACGCCCGCCTTTCTCGTCACCGCCGACAGCAAGATCGTGGTGGATGGCAAGCCGCTGCCGGTGGCCGACCGCACCCGGCTCTGGCGCTACAACAAACCGCTCGGCCTCGTCACCAGCCACAAGGACCCGCAGGGCCGCGCGACGGTGTTCGAGCGCCTGCCCGCCAGCCTGCCGCGCGTGGTCTCGGTGGGGCGGCTCGATCTCAATTCCGAAGGCCTGCTGCTGCTGACGAACGATGGTGCGCTGGCGCGCAAGCTCGAATTGCCCTCGAACGGCTGGCTGCGGCGCTATCGCGTGCGCATCCACGGCAAGCCCGATACCGAACAGCTCAACAGCCTCGCGCGCGGCGTCACCGTCGATGGCGTGCGCTACGGTTCCATCAAGGCGGTGCTCGACCGCCAGCAGGGCGCCAATGCCTGGTTGACCGTGAGCCTGACCGAGGGGCGCAACCGCGAGATCAGAAAGGTGATGGGCCATCTCGGCTTCTCGGTCTCGCGCCTGATCCGTGTCTCCTACGGCCCGTTCCAGTTGGGACTGCTCGAGACCGGTCAGGTCGACGAAGTGGCGACCCATGTGATCAAGGAACAGCTCGGCGGCCCCAAGCCCAAGCGCGACAGGAAACCGCGCAAGGATAGGAAGGAAGACGCCGCGTGAGAATCGCCCCATGAGGATTGTGGGGGGCGAATTCCGCGGCCGCGTGCTCCTTTCGCCCGAAGGCCGCGTGACGCGGCCCACCGCCGACCGGGTGCGCGAGGCGCTGTTCAACATCCTGACCGGTGGCGACGATCTCGACGGCATCACAGTGCTCGACGTCTTCGCCGGCACCGGCGCACTCGGCTGCGAGGCGTTGAGCCGTGGCGCGGCCCATGTCGCTTTCATCGAGAACGATCCGGCCGCGCTGGCCGTGATCGGCGAGAACATCAAGAAGCTCGGCGTGGCCGACCGCGCGAGCGTGCTCCGCCTCGATGCGACCAAGCCGGCCAAGGCGGCGAAGCCGTTCGACCTCGTCATGCTCGACGCGCCCTATCGCAGTGGGCTGGCGGGTGCCGCGATCCTGGCGCTCGACAATATGGGCTGGCTCGCCAAGGACCCGACCATCACCGTCGAGGTCGCCGCCGCCGAGCCGTTCAAGGCGCCCGGCAAGGATTTCGAGATCACCGACGAACGCAAATACGGCGCGGCGCGGGTGGTGTTTGTGAAAAGGGCGGAGAACTAACTCCCCCGCCCCGCGTCATGCCCGGGCACGCGAGGCATGCTCCCGTCCGGGCATCCACGTCTTTCTTTCACCGCCAAGACGCCAAGGCCGCCAAGAGCACATTCCCTTGGCGCCTTGGTGTCTTGGCGGTTCAATCTTTTTTGCGGCGCATCCACAAAACAAGATTCACCACGAAGCGACTGTGTTGGAAGTCAAGCGTTCCAAGCGAGATTGTCGCGCAGCATGGCGTTGAGAATGACGAGGAGCTTGCGCATGCAGGCGACGAGGGCGGTCATGCGCCTTTTTCCGGCGTCGACGAGCCTTTTG
>CAZNZI010000074.1:0-4581 GCA_964577475.1 uncultured Rhodospirillaceae bacterium | reverse complement strand
ACCGCGGTGGTCGATCCGACCAAGGATTTCGCCGATGGCGGGCCCGGCAACAACACGCTCGTGATCCCGTCCACGGTCGGCACCGCCTCAGGCACGCTGGTTCTCGCCCTGGGCAGCAGCGACGATACCAAGACCAACGTGGTTCAGAGCCTCACCGGCGCGGCGACGATCAATACGGTGCAGTGGTTCGACAACGCGATCGTCACCTCGGGCGTCAATGTTTATGCCGAGGGCCTGAACCAGAACGACCACACGATCATCACCAGCACCGGCAACGACACGCTGATCGGCGGCTACGGTGCCAACTATCTGGACGCCGGCACCGGCAGCAACACCATCATCGGCGCCGCCTTCGACAGCAACACCGCACAGACGCTGATCCTGAACGCCAACACGGTGGCGGCCGTCACGGCTGGCGCTCACGATCTGATCGAACTGGGGACCACAAATAATGTCTCCTTGATGCTGGCCTCTTCGACGCCGGTGGCGGGTGACTACACCCTTCACCTGGAGTCGAGCTCGGCCGATCTGTTGGCCCATGGAGCCGGCGGTTTCTTCTACGACACGGACCACAACACGTTTCTGGCCAACATCAACGGCGGCGGCATCGACTATAAGGCCACGTTCAGTACCGCCTACGCCGCATCCACGCTGACCGTTCCGTCCGGTTCGGGCACCTATACGACGTCCTTCGTCAACGTCGTCGATGCGCTCGCGATGTTCAATACCGGCCAGGCGCCCGGCGCGGACCTCACCCTTGCCGGCGGCGGTGCGGCCCATACCATCGATATCTGGTATGGCGGCGGCTTCGTCTATATCCCGGAGGATACGGGCGATGTGTTCGTGTACAGCCAGGGCGTGACGACCGTCGAGCTCGACGTCGGCAGCACCGCCAATATCCATATCGACGCCTCGCAGGCGCCGTATGGCCAGAACATGCTGGTGCTGACCGGCTATGAGTCCACAGTTGGGCTATCCTCGGGTCCGAGCAATCTGATCGTCACCGGCTTCAACAACATCAATGCGTCGGCCGTCACGGCCGTTTCCGGAGCGACTCTCGAGCTCGGCGACTACACTTCAACCACCGATTCGACGATCATCGGCAGCCTGGGCACGAACGTCCTCTACGGTAGCTATGAAACCAAAGGCACCATCAACACCGGCGGCAATGATTCGCTGATCAGCATCAGCGGCCACGACACCATCGTCGGTAACGGCGGCAACGACTACATCGAGCTGCACCGCGGCAGCCTCGCGGCCAATACGACAATCGACATCACGGGACAGTACGGCTCTCACCAACAGAACAACGCCGCCACCGTCGATTTGACGAATTACGGGCAGCCCAATCTCGCTCTTCAGGGCTTCTTGCGCGACGGCAACGACCTGGTTGTCTATCTCAGCGACGCCGCCGGCGGCGGCACGATTGATGTCGTCGATTACTTCGGCGGCTCCACTGCCATCCTGATCGGGCAGGATTTGCTCGGCGGCAACGATCTCGGCGCGCAGACCGAGGGACTGAACGGCAACCAGATCACCTTCGCGCTGACGACGCAGGTACTCAGCGGCGCAGAGGGTCAGTACGCCATCCTGGCCGGCGGCTCCAACCTTCAGTCGGTATCGACCTTTTCGAACACGGCCTTCTATATGCAGGGCGGCATCGCCCCTCAAATCACCGACATCGGAGGCCATGGCCGCATCAATTTCGGCCTCTACGGCGACGTCATCGCGGGCACGACGGGCATCGTGGCCGACTTGCGCGGCGAAAGCGGCACCGGCGGCACCGGCTTCGTCTATTCGACCGACGGCAACAACAGCACGTTGGCGACGCCGATGGACGATCTGCAAAATCTCGCCAGCACCAACAACACCTTCGATCTCATTGGCCTCGATAGCGTCGAGGCCGCCGACGGGTTGAGCGTCTATGCGGTCGTCCAAGGCATCAATACGGTGTTCGGCACCACGCAGGACGACATTTTCATCGGCCCGACGAGCCATTTCGCCGGCGAGTACCAGTTCCTCGGTGGCGGGGGCAACAACATCTTCGTCAATGCCGCCCAGTCCGATCTGGTCGTCGTCAATTACCAGGACTCTCCGACCGGGATCACAGCGGATCTGACCGGCATCACCGGAACGGTGATCCATACCGTCGGCACGGGCACCTTTACGGATCATCTTCTGTTCGCGGACAATTCGGCGGCGATCACCTCGATCATCGGCTCAGCCGGCAACGATACCGTGTACGGCGGTTACGGTGGCGTCACCTTCGAAGGTGGCGGCGGCTTCGACACGCTGGTCGGCATCTCGCTCGGGATGACCTTCGGCAACGCCATCTCCTACCAGGACGATCCCGGCAAATTGCTGGGCGGCGCCAGCGCCTCCGACACGCTGATGGGCGGCGTGGGTGTGAACCTCAGCGCCAATTCGACCCTTGTCGGTGCCGTCAGCCTGGCCGCCCATACGGGCTATGACGGCTTCGGCACCACGGACTCGTTGACCTACGTCAATGCAGCCATCGGCTCGGCCTACAACGACATCCTGATCGGGGCATCCGAATACAAGAGCACGTTGATCGGCGGCGCCGGAGACGATCGTCTCATCGGCAATGCGGCGGCCGGCACTGTCCTTGACTACACACAATCAGGCGACTCGACGACTCACCTCGGCATCCTCGTCAATCTGAGCTCGCAGACCGTAGGCGTGGCGCTCGACTCGTTCGGCGCTCCGGCCCATTTTTGGCTGAACGGCAACCAGGTCGCTGACGGACTGGGCGGCATCGATACCGTCAGCAATATCGCCACGGTCGTGGGATCGAGTGGCGCCGACATTTTCTACATCGATAATCAGAACGTCAGCACGGTACTGATCGCTGATCCACTAAGCACCGGCTATGGGGGCACGCTGGTCGTCATGGGGTCGTCGAACCTCAACACCAACAGCTTCACGACTCAATTCCTGGGCTTCGACGCGATCGACTACAGCCATTTGAGCGCCGCCAATGCCAGCGCCACCACGCTGAACCTATCGACCTACGGCGACAATATGAGGGTGTATTCTGCCAGCGGCAGCGAGCACCTGGCCATGAACTCGGGACAGTACGCTGAATTGTGGCTGACCGGCTCCGTCAATCTCGGCGACTCCGACTTCGACCATGTCACGGGTCACCTCACGGGTTTCTCGTCCATCAGGATCGTCGATACCGACTCGCTCGATCTGAACACGCTGACGCTGGGCGCCAATACGCCGAACATCCTCGACACGTCAGATTATTCCAACTTCGCGGGTATTGTGATCGACGCGTCGGCCGCCGTCGGAACCGTCGCCTTGAATGGCACTCTCGTTACCGACAACCAGACCCTGAGCCTCGAGAACAACGCGACGACCGCCGTCACGGCCAGCATGAGTGGCAGCGGTCTCGTGACGATGGGGTCGATGAGCGTCACCGGCACGCTTTCCGCCATGTCGCTTGCGGTCAATGCCGCCGAATTTGCGAACGGTGTGGATCACTTGACCGGAGTACTGGGCGGTAATTCGACGCTCATTCTCGGGGGCACCGTGGCGACCCCGATCGACCTTGCCGATAGCGATTTCAGCAATGTCCACTATTTCAGCGACCTGAAAATCGGAAGCGGCGTCAGTACTTTCAGCCTGACGGCCGGCGTGGGTACCTATCTCAACTATGCCAACAACAGTGTCGACACGATCGACTTGTCGAGCATGGGTTCCTCATCGAGTGCCTGGATCGATCTGACCGGCGATACCAACCCGCTCACCGTGATCGCCGGCAAGGGCTTCAATCTGCTCACGGGCACCTCTTTTGATACGCTGCAGATCAACGCCGGCACGGATCTCAGTGGCAGTGGGCTTCACTACGCCAGTTTCGGCAATGTCCGCGCCGATTACAGCCTGCTGACCGGATCGAATGCGGCTACGCTGACCGCCAGTTCGGGAAGTGCCACGATCTTCGGCGCGATGAACGACTCGCTCGTCACCATCGGTGCCACCAACTTCACCAACCTCAGTAGCGGCATCTCGACGCTTAAGTTCGCGCTCGATGACAATTCCCTGCCGATGATGTCGTCGACCGACAATATCGGCTTCTCGCTGACATCGGGAACCGCACTCAACAATGTCGCGACGCTCGATCTGTCGGGCATGGCGGAGTCGACCAACACCATTGACCTGAGCGGATACACCGGCTCAGGAATCACGCTGAATGGCGGCGACGGCGTCAACGTGGTGGTTTATGCGCCTACCAACCATTTCATCGACATCCACCACGGTGGCGCCACGCAGGATTCAGTTACCGTGGTCGGCGGTCTGACAGGCGTCAACTACGTGGCCGACTTTACAGTGAGTCGAGATGAACTCCTTGTCACCGGCGTTCAGATCACGAGCGATTTTGACGCCACTACCGGCACGACGGCGAATTTGGGCGGCTGGGAAGAGGACAGCGACGGCAATTCCGGAACGTATGTCAAAATCAACACCGGCAGCGGGACAGCTCATACTTTCGATCTGAATCCCCAATTCAACTTCGATTCGTCACTCAAAGTGGGCTTCAACGCGACCATCGGCATC
>CAZNZI010000073.1:0-5403 GCA_964577475.1 uncultured Rhodospirillaceae bacterium | reverse complement strand
CGACTGGCGGATCAGCGGCACCTCATATTCGACCGGATCTTCCAGCGTCATGATGTTGCGCTCGAGCGAGCTCACCTTGTTGAGCACCGCGTACAGCGTTGTGGTCTTGCCGGAACCCGTGGGGCCGGTAACGATGATGATGCCTTCGGGCCGCAGCAGCAGGCGGTCGAGCAGCTTGCGATTGTGGTCGCTGAAACCCAGCTGATCCACGCTCAACAGGGCACGCGACTTGTCGAGAATGCGGATGACGATGTTCTCGCCGTTCACCGTCGGCAGCGCAGCGACGCGGAAGTCGATGCGATGGCTGCCATAGGTGAAGCCGAAGCGGCCGTCCTGCGGATTCAGCTTGTCGGCGATATTCATGCCCGAGACGATCTTCAGGCGGTGCGAAACCGCCGCCCACAAGTCCTTCTGCAGGGTACGCACCTGCTGCATCACGCCGTCGATGCGA
This sequence comes from uncultured Rhodospirillaceae bacterium, assembly GCA_964577475.1. GTDB lineage: Bacteria > Pseudomonadota > Alphaproteobacteria > Rhodospirillales > Magnetospirillaceae > JASHSH01. The sequence continues at coordinate 4,952 of CAZNZI010000073.1, read as the reverse complement.
TAGCGCAGGCGCAGGAAGGTGCCTTCCGGCTCGAAGTGAATGTCCGACGCGCCGTTGCGCACGGCGTCGAGCAGGATGGCGTTGACCAAACGCACCAGCGGATGGACGTACCCGTCGCCCGAAAGCGCCGCCGTCGAGGTATCGTGCTTGCCGGTTTCGAGTTCGCGCAGAATGCCGTCGATCGAGAACTCGTAGCCGTAATACTGATCGATCGCCGAAAGCACTTCGGCTTCGGAACTGACCAGGGGAATGATTTCGGTGCCGGCCGGAACATAGCGATGGGCCTGGTCGAGTGCCAACACGTCGTAGATGTCGGCCATCGCCAAGCGCAGCGTCTTCCCTTCCAACGACACCGGGAACACGCGGTAACGTTGCGAGACATCCTTGGGGAAACGCTTCAGCAATTCGGGTTCGACCACCGTTGCCCCGGCGTCGAACCGTTCGAAGCCCGAGGCCGAGGCCAACACCGCCGACAGCGCCGACTCGGTGATGAACCCGAGTTCGACAAGCAGCGTACCGATCAGCTTGTTGGTGCGTTTGCGTTCGTAGAGGGCGACTTGCAACTGGTCCTTGGAGATCAGCCCCATCTCGACCAGCTTGTCGCCGATACGCGCGCCACCGGGTGGAGCGGCTGCAGGCGGCGGACCGCCGCCTTGACCGCCACCACTGGCCCCGCCATCAGAACCGCCGCCGCCCGTGGGCGGAGCACCGCCACCGCCACCGGAACCACCGCCCGAACCGCCACCATGGTCGCCGCCACCCGCTGGGGGTGCGCCACCACCGGCGGGCGGGCTGGGCGGCGCTGCCGGACGGGTTGCATCGGCTTGCACGGGGACCGGCGCTGAGACAGGCGATTGAGCAGGCTCAGCGGGTGCCGGAGCCGGAGCGGATTTCTCGGCCTTGGCCGGAGCGGCGCTGGGTCTGGCCGTGACGGCCGGTTCAGGAATACCGGCCGCCGCGAAGATCGCAGGCCGCCCGGCCGAGGATGCCGCTGCGGCCGGCGCGGCAGCGGGCGCAGCGGCCTTCATCAACGACATCACGCCGGCGGCCGGCGCGCTGGCAGGCTTGGCTGGCGTGGCCGGCTGAGAAGCCACACCCGCGGCCGCAAAAATGCCGGGACGGGCCCCCCCGCCATTGGATGGCGCTGCCGGTGCGGCAGCCGGCGCAGACGTAGCACTCTTGCCGAGCGTAGGAGCGGCAGCCGGCGCAGCCATATCGGCGTTCCCGCTTTCCGGGGCTGGAGGCGGAGCGGGCGCGGCAGCCGGCGCAGCCGCCTGGACGGGCGCGGATTGAACCGTTTCAGTGAAACTCAGGGAGGGCGCCGCAACTTCGGGCACCGTGGGGATGCTACCTCCCATCGGACCTTGCTCGGCGATATCATTGGCAAACTCGAGCTTAGGCGCCGTAGCCGCAGCAACAGTCGGCGCATCGGCGGACGCGGAAGCGATCGACTCGCCCTGGTCGCCCAGAGCAAAATTCGTGACAACGCTTGGCGGAACCGGAGCAGCCGGCTTCGCGCCCCCCTGCCCGACTTGGTCCGTAAACTCGAAAGGCATCTCTAAACCAGCTGATTTCCCCACGCATATTGTACGGATACCGGGCTTCGGGAGCAACCATATCCGGGGTCTCAACCTATGGCAGTCCACCATCTAAGGCCCTGAGTCCCGCAACTTTTCGCCCCAATTTGCAATTAAGGCGATGTCCGGCGCATCTTTCCCCGTATTGCGATGGTTTTAGGCCTGATGTCCCTCCCCCGCCGCCGCTTCCTGACCGCCTCCACCGCTGCGACCCTGACTGGATGGCTGCAGCCCGCCCTGGCCCGTATGGATACCCGCGGCCCTTTTCCTCAGGGGTTTGTGTGGGGAGCTTCGACCTCCGCCTATCAGATCGAGGGGGCTTTCCAGGAGGACGGACGGGGTCTAAGCATCTGGGACACCTATGCCCATACCCCCGGGAAGATCGCCGACGGTTCGACCGGCGACGTGGCCTGCGACCACTACCACCGCTTTGACGAGGACGTGAACTGGATCGCCCAGGGCGGTTTTGGTGCTTACCGCTTCTCGATGTCCTGGCCTCGTCTCTTTCCCGATGGCGGCGGCCCGCTCAATCCGAAGGGGCTAGCCTTCTACGACCGGCTGGTCGACGCGCTGCTGGCCAAGAAGGTCGAGCCCTGGATCTGCCTTTACCACTGGGACCTGCCCCAGGCCGTTCAGGATCATGGCGGCTGGTTGAGCCGCGATACCGCTCATTACTTTGCCGATTACGCCCGCGCAGCCGGCCAAAAGCTGGGCGACCGCGTCCGGCACTGGGCAATGTTCAACGAGCCCAATATCCACGCCATCTTCGGCCATACGATCGGCGGCCATGCGCCGGGCCTGACAGGGTGGCAGCACTTCGCGCCGGTCGTCCACCACCAGAGCCTCGCGGCGGGCATGGGAATCCAAGCCCTGCGCGCCGAGCGGCAAGGGCTGAAGCTCGGGACCGTGATGTCATTGCAACCGGTGCACCCGTGCACCACGAGCGAGGCCGACCGCAACGCGGCGATCCGCTTCGACGCCATCTGGAACCGCGCCTGTCTCGATCCGCTGATGAAGGGCGCCGTGCCCGACATCCTCGCCAAGGATTTTGCCCCCGTCATGCGCGAGGGCGACCTGACTGTCATTCATCAGCCGATCGACTTCCTCGGCATCAATTACTACAGCCGCCTGCATGTGCGCGACGATCCGGACAGTGCGTTGCTGGGCGCCGGCTTCGGCCCGATCCCCGACGTAACGCAATTCACTGCCATGGGCTGGCCGATCGAGCCGGATGGACTCTACGAAGAACTGCTCAGCTTCAAGACCGGCTATGGCAATCCGGCGCTCTACGTCACCGAGAACGGCGCGGCCTTCGACGACAAGCCCAGTGCGGACGGGAAGATCGACGATCAGAGCCGCATCGCCTTCCTCGAAGGCCATATCGACGCTGCGGCCCGCGCCATAAAGGATGACGTCAATCTGCGCGGCTATTTCGTCTGGTCGCTGATGGATAATTTCGAATGGGCCGAAGGCTTCCGTCGCCGCTTCGGCCTCCTTCATGTCGATTTCAAAACGCTGGAACGCAGGCCGAAAGCCTCGTTCGACTGGCTCGCGCAGCGCATCAGGCAGGGTTAGCCGCTCAAGCGCACCTGCGCCTCGATCAGGCGGAAACCGATCTTCCGCGCCTCGGCCAGTGCCGTGTCGAGTATCTTCTCGGCCTCGTCTTCGAAGGCTTTCCCATCGGCCGACGCCGCGCCCTTACGCAAAAGGATCATCCCCTTTATGCGCAACACCTCCGGAGCATAGAGCGGCGACAGATGATTGAGCGCGACGGCGCGGTCCATGATCGCCAGCGCTCCGTCCAGGTCGCCGGCGTCGGCCAATGCTTCCGCGTGCAATGCCGTGAACCAGTTGAGCAGCACCCGCTGGCCGATCGCTTCGTAGTCGCGGATGGCGGCGGCAAACCGTTCGACCGCCGCCGGCGCGTCGCCGCGCTGATGCATCGCCCAGGCGTCGAACACCACCGCCGACGACCGCAGCACCCGCAGGCGATGCTCTTCGGTCACGTCGAGCAGGTCCTTCAACCGTTCGCCGGTTTCCGCCGTCTGGTGGAGATGCAGACCAGCGATCACCGCGCCGGTCAGGGCGAAGGCGCGCTCGTGCGGATTGGCGATCGTGCCGCTGGTCCGCAGCACGTCCTGGGCGTGCCCTAGCGCCATGTCCCAGTCGTCGGTCAAGGCCGCCAGCCAGGGCAGATAAATCGAAGCCATGCCGCTCAGCGAAACGCCGCCGATCGCGGTCGCCGCGCCCTGATCGGTGAGTGCTTGCACCAGGCTCAATTGTTGCCGCGCCTCGGCCAACCGGCCCGTATAGAAATTGATCGCAGCTTGGCGCAGCGCCGCCCAGCCGCGCTCGAAAGCGCCGCTGCCCGGCCATTGCGCGAGTGTGGAAAGCCGGTCGGCGAAGACACGCGCCTCGTCGAAATGGGCCTGCTGCGTCAACGCCGCCACCAAGCCCGACAGCACGGTGGCCAGGGTGCGCGTGTCGCCCACGCTCTGCCCGACGGCCAGCGCCGTCTCGAAGGCGGCGCGCGTCTCAGGCGCACCAAAACCCTTATGCGCCCAGTAGCACTGGGCCAGTGAACTGCGCAACTTGAACTCGTTGGCCGCGTGGGCGGAGGCGTTGGGCAAGGCAGTCAGCAAGCCGATGGCGCGATCGAAATGGATGGTGGCTTCCACGAAGGCGCCGCGTGCCATCGCGGCTTCGCCCGCGCGCTGCCAGGCGGGAAGCGCCTTCTCGGCCTGGCCGGCCTCGGTCAGGTGATGGGCCAGCAACTCCGGCTTGCCACCTTCACCCAGCGCCTGGGCCACCGCCTCATGCAGTTCGCGCCGCCGGCTTTTCAGGAGCGAGTCATAAGCCGCGTCCTGGAACAGTGCATGATTGAACCGGTAGACGGCGTCGGGCGGCATGCCTTGGATATGAAGCATGTCTGCCTTGCCGAGCTGCGCGAGCGCCGCGGTCAATGGGGCGTCCGGCAGTCCCGTGACGGCCCGGATCAACGGCCAGTCGAATTCGCGGCCGATCACCGATCCGACCTGCGCCACTTCCTTGGCGGCACCGAGCCGGTCGAGGCGCGCCAGCAGCGATGCGTGGAGCGTCGGCGGGATATCGTGAGCTCCGGCATCGCCGCCACTTTCGATCAACAGCCGTGCCACTTCTTCGAGGAACAGCGGCACACCGCCGCTGCGCTCGACCACCGTCTCGGCGGTCTCGGGCGCAAGCGGCGCCCCGGCGGTTACTGCGCGGACCATGTCGAGCGCTTCGGTTTTGCTCAGAGGGCCGAGGACGAACTGCTCGTGATGCGCGCGCAGCGGCCAGGGCGGGCGGTATTCCGGGCGCGCCGTGACCACGACCAGCAATGGCAGGCGCGCGCTC
>CAZNZI010000072.1:0-2041 GCA_964577475.1 uncultured Rhodospirillaceae bacterium | reverse complement strand
GACGACCGATGCCGCAATGCTCGACGGCGCACCGATTCCCGAAGGCATCCTCGACGCGATGGTGACCTCGGCCATCGCGCTCCACGACATCGGCGCGGGCGGCCGCCGCCTAAACAGCCGCGCCGGCTCCGTCTACATCGTGAAGCCGAAGCAGCATGGCCCGGCCGAAGTAGGCTTCACCAACACGCTGTTCGGCCGCGTCGAGGACGCGCTCGGCATGGCGCGCCACACGCTTAAGGTCGGCATCATGGACGAGGAGCGGCGCACCACCGTCAACCTCAAGGAATGCATTCGCGCCGCCAGCAACCGCGTGGCCTTCATCAATACCGGCTTCCTGGATCGGACGGGTGACGAAATCCATACCGACATGGAAGCGGGCCCGATGCTGCGGAAGGCGGACATGCGCGCGACCGCCTGGATCAAGGGCTATGAGGATTGGAACGTCGATATCGGCCTCGCCTGCGGCCTTCAGGGCCGTGCGCAGATCGGCAAGGGCATGTGGGCGATGCCCGACCGCATGGCCGAGATGCTGAAGACCAAGATCGGCCATCCGATGGCCGGCGCCAACACCGCCTGGGTGCCGTCGCCGACCGCCGCGACCCTTCATGCGCTGCATTACCACAAGGTCGATGTATTCGAACGGCAGGACGAGCTGAAGAAGCGCAAGCGCGCCAATCTCGACGACATCCTCACCGTACCCGCCGCCGACCGTCCCAATTGGCAGCCCGACGCAATCCAGCAGGAACTCGACAACAATGCCCAGGGCATCCTCGGCTATGTGGTCCGTTGGATCGACCAGGGTGTCGGCTGCTCGAAAGTGCCGGACATCCACGATGTCGGCCTGATGGAAGACCGCGCCACCTTGCGCATATCGAGCCAGCATCTGGCCAATTGGCTGAATGCCGGCATCGTCGACCAGAAGCAGGTGATGGCGACCATGAAGCGCATGGCCGCGGTGGTCGACAAGCAGAACGCGGGCGATTCGCTCTACAAGCCGATGGCGCCTAATTTCGACGGCTCGATCGCCTTCCAGGCCGCGTGCGACCTGGTGTTCAAGGGCCGCGAACAGCCGAACGGCTATACCGAGTTCATCCTTCACGCCCGCCGCGCCGAAGCAAAGCGCGCACACGGGGCGTGAGCGGCACCAGCCAGGGGATCAGTGACGAGGTCTTGCGCGCGGCGATGAGCCGTGCCTGCCTTGAGGCACGGCAGTGGCTTGGCGCGACGGCGCCGAACCCGCCCGTGGGTGCGGTGGCCCTGAATGCGCGCGGCGAAATCATCGCCGCGGCCGCTCATCGGAAAGCCGGCACACCCCATGCCGAGGCGCTGCTGCTCAGCCAATGCCGCGAACAAGGCCTCTTGGGCACGGTCGCGACCCTTTGCGTCACGCTTGAGCCGTGCAATCACCATGGCCGTACGCCGCCCTGTACCGAGGCGATTCTGGCCGCGCGCATCCGCCATGTCGTTGTCGGCACCCGCGACCCCAATCCCACGGTAAGAGGTGGCGGCATCGCCGAATTGGAAAAGCATGGGGTGCGCGTGACGCACGGTGTCGGCCAGGAGGATTGCCGCCGCCTCCTGCATGCATTCGCCTTTAGTGTCGTCCACCAGCGTCCATGGATCACGGTGAAGCGGGCCCTCACGCCTGCCGGTTCGATGATCCCGCCCGCAGGACAGACGACCTTCACCTCCGAATCGTCGCTGGTCCTGGCCCATCGCCTGCGCAAGAAGGCCGACGCGATCCTGACCGGCAGCGGCACGATCCTGGCCGACAATCCGATGTTCACGGTCCGCCGGGTGACGGATCATCCCAAAAAACGCCGCTGGCTCGCGATTCTCGATCGCCGCCGGCGGGTTCCCCGATCCTACCTCGATGCAGCCTCGCAAAGAGGCCTCGACCCGCTTATCTACGATTCGATCGAGGACGCGCTCAACGATCTCCGGGCAAAGGGTGTCCGCGACCTGTTGGTCGAAGCCGGCCCGGCGGTTTCGGATGCGGTCCTGGCGAAGGCAAAATGGTGTCTGGCCGTGGATATTCATC
>CAZNZI010000071.1:0-8450 GCA_964577475.1 uncultured Rhodospirillaceae bacterium | reverse complement strand
TCATAGGAGATGCGGTGGGTGGTGTCGTCATGCACGATGCGCTGGGCGCGGACATCCCAGAGCGGCGGACCGTCGGGGTCTTCGGCGCAGGGCGCGCAGGCGGTATAGATCGCATTGTCGAGGATGTTGCGCGTGCCGTCGGTGCGGCGCGCGGTCGACGCGGCGAAGCGTGAATTGTCGACCATCAGCAGGCGCAGATGCCGCGCGACCGCCTGCTTCATGTCGCCGCTGATTTCGATGTAATCGGTGAAATGCACCTCGCCGTCGACATCGGTGAAGCTGACGTTCCCCGTGGCGATGATCACATCCTGTTTGAGATTGTAGGAAACCGCGTCGGCCAGCAGGATGCGGCCGGCCTGGTCGATCTCGACATGGCCGCTGGCCGTCACGGTCGACAGATCGCGATCGTAGATGAGTTGGTCGGCGGTGATCAGCGCCGGCTGATCGGTGCCCTTGTGCGGACCTTTGCCGGCGGCCGGATTGGATACGCTGGATGCGGGCGCCGTATCGGCACGGCCCTGAACCGCGAGCGCCGTCGCAAGGGCGAAAATCGACACACCGGCGGTAAGGCGGCGGACGGACGGCCTCATGTCAGCCCGCGGGTGCGGGGGCTGAGGCGGGCGGCTCGCCGAACCCGGGACGCAACAAGACCCAGGCCGCCGCAGCGCCCGGCACGAGCGGCCCGAGATAGACCAGCGGCAAGATCGCCAGATTGCGGGCTGCGAGATCGGAGATGCCCAGCGCCATCGCCTGAACCACCACCATCAGACCCACGCCGATGGCGATGCGGTCGAGCTGTCCGCGCCGGTTGAAACGGCCCGCCAGCAGACAGGCCGCGGCGATCAGCGCGAAAGTGAAATCGTAGAGCGGCGAGGCCAGCCGCTGCGCGGCCTCGACCCGGAATTGACGGTAGAGGGTGGGCGTCATCTTGCCCTGGTCGGCGGCGAAGAGCTGCGTCATCGTTTGTTCGCGCGGATCGTTGCTCTGCGCCTGCTTGCCGCCGACCCCTTCGCTGAACTCCATCGCGTAATTGTCGAAATGCAGGAGCGAAAGACGGTCCGAGCCCTTGGTTATCTGCTGGCGGGTGCCGTTATACATGACGACTTCCGGCGTGCCGTCGGTGGTGCGCGTCAGCGCGCCGCGCTCGGCCATCAAGGTGACGGGCTGCTGCGGGTTGCGCCGGTCGTCGACGATGATGCCGAGCAGCTCGCCGTCGGCAGTGCGCGACTTCACATACACGGTCAGGCCGCCGCCGACCTGCGTGAAGGTCCCTTCCTGGATCAGCACGCCCGTGGCACTCGACCGCAATTGCCACTGGAGATCGTGGAAGGCGCTGACGGAAAGCGGAATCAGCCACAGGTTGAGAACGAAGCCGATCGCCGCACAGCCCGTGGCGAGGAACAGCGCCGGCCGGGCCAGGGCGATGTGGCTGATGCCGACCGCGCGCAAAACCACCAGTTCGCGGTCGGCGGTGAGCCGGTCATAGATGAACAAAACGACAGCGAACACCGAGACCGGCAGGATCACGGTGAGGAAATTGGGAACGACCAGCATCGTCAGCGCCAGGAAGTCGGCGACCGACGCCCCTTTGCTCACCGTCAGCTCGACGAAGCGCAAGGACTGGGTCAGCCACAGGATGGCGGTGAGCCCCAAGGTCACCAGCACCATACCCACGACAAGCTGGCGCAAAATGTAGCGATCTATGCCCCGCATCGCGGGGGATTATGGCCGTGCGGCAGGGGCCGGAACAAGCCTCAATCCATCCACAGGCCCGCGCGCCGGAGGGACGCGCGGGCCTGCGATGGACCCCGCCGGCGTCCCCGCGGCTAGGCCCGCTTCAGAAGCGAGCCGGCCATGGCCGTGGCGGTGGAACGGGGCGTGATCCGGTTGAGGAACGCGCCGGTCTTGTTGAACCAGCCGGTGACCAGCACCGTGCGGCCCGTTTTGAGCGCCGCATAACCCTGGCGTGCGACCTCGGCCGCCGTCATGCGCGGCATCATCGGGTTCTTGTGCAGCTTCATCTCCGTCGAGTTGGCGACCGTCGCGAACTCGGTATCGGTGCCGCCGGGGCACAGGATCGACAGACTCACGCCCGTGCCGCGCAACTCGTAATTGATGGCCTCGCCCAGGCTGAGCACATAGGCCTTGGTGGCGCAGTAGACGGCCATGAAAGGGCCCGGCTGGAACGAAGCGGTGGAGGCCACCAGCATCACCTTGCCCCGTCCGCGCGTGACCATGCCCGGCAGGATCAGGCGCGTCAGTTCGGTCAGTGCGACGATATTGACCTGAAGCATCTCGCCGATGCGCGTCTGGTCCTCGAGATGGAACGGCGAATTGTCGCCAAGGCCGGCGTTGTTGATCAGAACGTCGATGCTGAGGCCGCGCGTTTCGATCTCGCGCACCAGCGTCGCGGCACCGCCTGTTTTGCTGAGATCGCCCGTGATGATCGTCGTATTGGCGCCGAGCCCTTTCAGTTCCGCGGCCAATTTCTCCATCGGTGCCGCACGGCGGGCCGAGAGGATCAGGTCATGGCCATCGCGGGCCAGCTCGCGCGCAAGATCGGCGCCGATGCCACTGGAGGCACCTGTAACCAAAGCGATAGGACGGTTCGATGCGGTCATGGCTTTTGCCTTTCAGTCGTAGGAAACGAAGTCAGCGACGATGTCGTTGTGGCGGCGCCGGTGGTGACGGCATGCCAAAGCGTGAGGCCTGCGGCATCGACCAGTTGCGGATCGAGCTTGAGGTGTTCCTGGCTCGCGCTTTTCAGGAGCCCGACCAGCCCGCCCCAGACCAGGCTGACCATCACCTCGGGTCCCGGTGTGGTGACGCGATAGGCGTCCATCACCTCGCGCATGAACCCGACGGCCAGCACCAGGATCTTGTCGCCGGCCGCGGTGGTGGCCGGATCGAGATAAGCCGCATGGTGATGCATCTCGAAGAAGCGGAAGTCGGAGGGGTGGGCGACGGCGTAGGCCACCAGGGCCCGCCAGCCGCGGCGGAAGCGGGTTTCGAGATCGCCCCCGCCATTGATGGCGGCGATGAAGGTGTCGAACATGCGCTGCTTGCGCTCGACATGGGCCGCGTTGACCAGGGCTTCCTTGGTCGGGAAGTAGAGGTAGATCGACCCGGTGGCGACGCCCGCCTTCTCGGCGATCTCGGGCACCGTGGTGCCGTAGAAGCCCTTATGGGCGAATAAGGTCACCGCGGCGTCGATGATCGCCGCCCGCTTGTCGATGACCTTTTTCGCCTTCACCCGCCCGGCCATACCCGCCCCGATGCCTTTGTGGTCGCCCCCAACAATACTGAATGAATAATCATTCATTTTTAAGCTGTCAAGCCGCAATTCGAAAATGCGAGTCGGATCAATGGATTCCGGGGGTTAGGCCTTGCCTGCCCGGATGACCTTGCCGGGATTCATCAGATTGCGCGGATCGAGCGCCGCCTTGACCCGCTGCATCAGGTCGAGATCGACCGCCTTCTTGTAGCGGTCCATGTCTTCGAGCTTGAGCTGGCCGATGCCGTGCTCGGCGCTGAAGCTGCCACGCATCTCGACCGCGATGTCGAACACCAGCGGGGTGATTTCGTGTTCCATCCCGTAAAGCACTTTCTCGTCGGTGACGCCGACCGGCGAGCAGATGGTGAAGTGAATGTTGCCGTCACCGAGATGGCCGAAGGGAATGCACATCACATCCGGATGCTTCGCCTCGACCGCCGCCAGGGTGCGGCGGATGTATTTCGCGACGTCGGAGGTCGGTACCGAGACGTCGTGATGGAGCGACGGGCCGCTCCGGCGCACCGCCTCGGGCAGTTCCTCGCGGATGCGCCAGAGCGCGCGCTGCTGCTGGGTCGAGTCAGCGATCACGGCATCCACCGCCTCGCCCGCTTCGACCGCATCGCCCAGCAGCGACTCCATCGTCTCGCGCAGGCTGCCACCGGGCCGCGAGGTGGAGAGGTCCATCAGCGCGTACCACGCATGGGGCTGCGCGATCGGATCGCTGACGCCCGGCAGATACTTCACGGCGTATTCGATCGCGCGGCGCGGCATTACCTCGAAAGCCGTCACCTGATCGGAACTCACCGAACGGGCGCGGCGCAAGAGCGGCAGCGCCTTTTCGAGATCGGTCAGTGCCACCAGCGCCGTCTGTACATCCTGGGGCTGCGGGAAAAGTTTGAGCGAGGCCGCCGTGATAATGCCGAGCGTGCCTTCCGCGCCGATGAAGAACTGCTTGAGGTCGTAGCCCGTGTTGTCCTTGCCGAGCGACTTCAGCCCATCCCAGATCGTACCGTCGGACAGCACCACTTCGAGCCCGAGAACCAGCGCGCGCGTACTGCCATAGCGCAGAACGCCGACCCCGCCGGCATTGGTGGAGATGTTGCCGCCGATCATGCAGCTCCCTTGCGCCCCGAGGCTGAGCGGGAAGAAGCAGCCCGCGTCGCGCGCCTTCTCTTGAATCGTCTGGAGCACCACGCCCGCTTCGGCGGTCATCGTGAAGTCGAGCGGATCGAGATGACGGATGCGGTTCATCCGCGCGAGGCTGAGCACGATCTGTTTACCCGACTGATCGGGCACCTGGCCTTGGCACAGGCCGGTATTGCCGCCTTGCGGGACGATGGCGATGCCTTCAGCGGCACAGAGCTTGACCACCGCCGACACTTCCTCGGTGGTACCGGGCCTCACCACGAGCCGCGCCTTGCCATGCCAGCGCTGGTGCCATTCGGTCTCGTAGGACGCCATGCCCTCGCGGTCGGCGATCACGGCGGTCGGGCCGCAAATGGCGGCAAGGCGCGAGACCAGGGTATCGGTGACGGCGTTCATAAGCGGCTCTCCCTCGAACCGTTTCGGTTTAATCCTTCAGCGTGCGGGCGACAAGTTCCCGGTTTGAGGTCGCGGACAAGCCTGTATAGTCGCCCCGCCCATCACACCCAGACGAGCGCTAGGCGAGCAGCAGGACCGTGGCCATCGAAGCGGACGATCAAGGCGATTTGCCCGTGATCCCCATGGGGCCGGGCTATTGGGTCGTTTGGTTGATCCTGATCACCGGCGTGCTGCGCCTGATCGTGGCCGGCAGCACCGGCCTCGGCGTCGACGAAAGCTACATGGCGGCGCTGGGGCGCCATATCCAACTCGGCTATTTCGACCACCCGCCGATGGCCTGGTGGATCACCTGGGGCGCCGAACAACTCTTCCAAAGCGAAGCCGGCTGGGCGGTGCGTCTGCCCTTCGTGGCGATCTTCGCGCTGACCACCTGGGCGATGTTCCGCTTCGCTACCGCGCTGTTCGGCGCACGCGCCGGACTGTGGGCCGCCGTGCTACTCAATCTCGCGCCGGTGCTGGGCGTCACCAGCGCGACCTGGGTCCTGCCCGATGGGCCGCTGCTGCTTGCGCTGCTCTGTGCCGGATGCTGCCTGATGAAGGCGCTCGATCCGCGCCGGCGCTATGCTGCGCCGTGGTGGCTGCTGACCGGCATCTGTGCGGGTGTCGCGCTGTTGTCGAAATATTCGGCCGTGCTGATCATCGGCGGTGTCTTCCTGTTCCTGTTGACGGCGCCGACGCAACGCCGCTGGCTGGCGCGACCGCATCCCTATCTCGCCGGCATCGTCGCGCTGCTGATTTTCGCGCCTGTGATCATTTGGAATCTCGATCACGGTATGGCGTCATTCGCGTTCCAGGGTGGCCGTGCGACAGGCCTTGAATGGCATCCGGGCCGGATCTTCCAGGTGCTGGGCGGCGAAGCGCTGTTCCTGCTGCCATGGATCTGGCTGCTGCTGATTGGGCTGATGATCGGCGCGTTCGCGCGAGGCCCGGGCGACGAGAAGCGTTGGTTGAGTGCCTGGCTTGGGGTGATTCCCGTCATTCTTTTCGCACTGGTGGCCGCATGGTCGCCGCATCGCGTCTTCTATCACTGGGCCGCGCCCGGCTACATGATGCTGATCCCGCTGGGCGGCGACTGGATCGCGCGCAATATCGATCGGTTGTGGGTGAAGCGCGCCGTGGCGATGACGGCGACCTTCGTGGTCATCTTGCTCGCCTTCTATACCGCCGAGCTGCGTTTCAATTTCATGCCCGCGCTGTTTGGCGATCGGTGGACGCAAAAGCATCCAGCGGCCGACGGCGTCGACTGGACCGATCTGCACACGGCCCTGGCCGGCCAGAAATTGCTCGACGACGCGCATTTCGTCGCGGCCACCCGCTGGCACTTCGCGGGGAAATACGATTATGCATTGGGCGGCGCGGTGCCTGTGGTCTGCCTCGACCCCGATGACCGCGAATACGGCATCCTTCATCCGTTAACCAGCGTCGCCGGTAAGGACGGGGTGATCGTCGACCCCCAGATGACCCTGGAAGAGGTCCGGCAGCGCTACGGGAAGATGTTCGCCTCGATCGAAGCCCTGCCGGTTGTAACCCTGACCCATGCCGGCCAGCCGATGATGCCGCTCAATCTGTTCCTGGGGCATGGTTTCCAGCCTCCGGCAACCGGGGTTCAGCCGGCCGCCCCGGCGGCATCTCCAGCATCATCCCCGCCGCAATAGGGATTTCACCGGGTGCCGGTATCGCCCGCGCGCAACCTACAATTCCCTTGCGGGTGACGGTTTTGGCGCTATATTCACGCCCATCATAAATACCTGTCGTCCTGTCGTAAGACGGGGTTGCAAGGTGGGCTCAACGGCCCGCCTTTTTTGTTGGATCATTGGGAGCCGTTCGCGACGATGTCGCTGGTCGACCGTTTGACGGGGTTGGTGGAGCCGATGCTGGACGGCATGGGTTACGCGCTGGTGCGCGTACACCTGTCGGCGAGCCGCCGTCCGACCCTGCAGGTGATGGCCGAGCGCCGCGACGGCACGCCGATGTCGGTCGACGACTGCACCGCGATCAGCCGCAATCTTTCCGCGATGCTCGATGTCGAAGACCCGATTCCCGACGCCTACGACCTCGAAGTGACCTCGCCCGGTCTCGACCGCCCGCTGATCCGTCCCGAGGACTACGACCGCTTCGCCGGCGCCTCGGCCATGGTCGAGTCGCGCAACGCGCTCGACGGCCGGCGCAAGAAGTTCAAGGGCACGCTGCTCGGCCTCAACGCCGAAGGCGCAATCCGCATCAAGGTCGCCGACGAAGAAGTGATCATCCCGCTGGCCGAAGTGGCAAAGGCCAAGCTGGTTCCCGACGACGCCACGATCGCCGCCGCCCTGCGCCGGCAACCTGCCAACTGATCAAGAATCGAGTCTCTCATGGAACGTACCGCTGCTCTGCCTCGCCCCGAACTGCTTCAAGTCGCCGACGCCGTCGCCCGCGACAAGGGCATCGACCGCGACGAGGTGCTCGAAGCCATGGAGCAGGCCATCCAAAAGGCCGGCCGCTCCAAATACGGTCACGAGCACGACATCCGCGCGACGATCGACCGCAAGAACGGCGAGATCCAGTTGACCCGCGTGATTACCGTCGTTGAGACGGTCGAGAACGAAGCGGCTCAGATGACCGTGCAGCAGGCGCGCAAGAAGAAGGCCGATGCCGTGCCCGGCGACACCTTCGTCGACCCGCTGCCGCCGATCGATTTCGGCCGCATCGCCGCGCAGACCGCCAAGCAGGTGATCGTGCAGCGCGTGCGCGACGCCGAGCGTCAGCGCCAGTACGACGAGTTCAAAGGCCGCGTGGCCGAGATCGTCAATGGCCTGGTCAAGCGCGTCGAGTTCGGCAACGTCGTCGTCGATCTGGGCCGCGCCGAAGCGCTCCTGCGCCGCGACGAGCTGATCCCGCGCGAGACCTTCCGCACCGGCGACCGCGTGCGCGCCTATATCTTCGACGTGCGCCAGGAACCCCGCGGCCCGCAGATTTTCCTGTCGCGCACCCATCCGCAGTTCATGGCCAAGCTGTTCGCCCAGGAAGTGCCGGAAATCTATGACGGCATCATCGAGATCAAGTCGGTCGCGCGCGACCCGGGCTCGCGCGCCAAGATCGCGGTGGTGAGCCGTGATTCCGGTATTGATCCGGTCGGCGCCTGCGTCGGTATGCGCGGCTCGCGCGTTCAGGCGGTTGTCGCCGAACTGCAAGGCGAGAAGATCGACATCATCCAGTGGTCGCAAGACCCCGCGACCTTCATCGTCAACGGGCTTGCGCCCGCCGAAGTGGCGAAGGTCGTGCTCGACGAAGAGCAGAACCGCATCGAAGTGGTGGTGCCCGACGATCAGCTGAGCCTGGCCATCGGCCGCCGCGGCCAGAATGTGCGCCTGGCTTCGATGCTGACCGGCTGGAACATCGACATCCTGACCGAGGCCGAGGAAAGCGAGCGCCGCCAGGAAGAGTTCCGCACCCGCTCGAAGATGTTCATCGACGCCATTGATGTGGACGACGTCATCGCCCATCTCCTGGTGACGGAAGGTTTCTCCTCGGTCGAGGAGGTCGCCTACGTGCCCACCGAGGAGCTGGCCGAGATCGAGGGCTTCGACCTGGACCT
>CAZNZI010000070.1:0-9836 GCA_964577475.1 uncultured Rhodospirillaceae bacterium | reverse complement strand
ACCGCCGTTGCCGCGATCGATTTGATCGACGGCAAGGGCGACCTCGTCACGCTGTCGCGCATGGCGAATGCCGACACGTTTCCGGGTGCGGTGGTCAATCTGGGCGCGCTTGGCGTCGTGACCCGGCTCACCCTCGACATCCGGCCGGCCTTCCATATCCGCCAGGACATCTTCATCGATCTCCCCTTCGCGGCGCTGGAAAACAACTTCGCGGCGATCATGGCCGGCGGCTACAGCGTCAGCCTCTTCACCGCCTGGCAGACCGACACGGTCGAGCAGGTCTGGGTGAAGAGCGCCGCCGAACCGGGCGTGCCCTTCACCGTAAGGGACTCGCTCTTCGGCGCCCGGCCGGCGGCCGTGAAGATGCACCCGATCGCGGGCGTCGATCCCGTCAACTGCACCGAACAGATCGGTGTCCCCGGCCCGGCCCATGACCGGCTTCCCCATTTCCGCATGGGATTCACACCGGCCAGCGGCGACGAGCTGCAGGTCGAATATTTCGTGCCGATACCATACGTTGCCGATGCGATCCGTGCACTGCGGCGCTTCGGTCCCGCGATGGCCGGCCTTCTGCTGGTCGGCGAAGTCCGCACCATCGCCGCCGACGATCTCTGGCTCAGCCCCTGCTACCGGACGGCCTGCGTGGCGTTCCACTTCTCTTTCAAGTCCGACTGGCCCGCGGTCAGAGCGCTGCTCCCCGGTCTCGAAGAGGTGCTTGCACCGTTCCAGCCGCGCCCGCATTGGGGAAAGATGTTCACCCTCGCGCCAGCGAAAATCCGCGCGCTCTATCCGAAGCTCGCCGACTTCCATGCACTGATGAAGCGGCACGATCCCACGGGCAAATTCCGCAACGCCTATCTCGAGCGGACGATTCTTTAGGCGCGTCTAGACCGGCGAGACGGCGTAGCGCAGATGGACCGCGCCGTGGTCGACCGTCTTGCACGCCGTCAGCGAGAGCTGGACCTTCCCGGCCAGCCCCACATCGCCGAAGGTGATCCAATTCGCCGGCTCGGTCTTGGCGTAGAGCGAAGGGGCGATCAGCAGGCTGAGTTCATCGACCAGTCCGGCCGCCATGAAGCTGCCGATGATGATCGCGCCGCCCTCCAGCAGCAGAGTCCGGATGCCGAGTTCGCGCCCCAAGATGTCGATCATCGCGGCGGGATCGCCCTTGGCATCGGGCAGCACGATATAGGAGACGCCATCGCCCGCCAGTTCCGCCAGATGGCTGTCCGGCACGCCGGGGCCCAGCAGCACCACGACGGGATCGCCGCCGATATCGGGCTTGGCGAAATGGAGCTTGCCCCCGAGATCGATCGCGATCGCATAGCAGCCGGCATCGCGCGTCGCGAAATGATAGGGCCGCTCGACAGGCCCGTGCTTGGCGGGTGCATGCGGGACGCCCTTGCTCATCTCGGCCATGGTCACGCGGCCGACAATCCAGGCATCGCCGCCGAGGTCCTGGTGAATCTGCTCATAGAGCGTGCCCCATTTGGCGCGGTCGCCGTCGGGGCTCGTGGTGCAGCGGCTGAGATGAAGACAGCCGTCAGCCGACGAAATCATATGGCAGATCACACGCGGTCTCATTGTCGAACCTCAGTTGCGCATCGGGACCATCAAGTTAATACGCGCGCCAGATTCCGCAACGCGCTCCTTGCGGCGACGGCAAGGTGTCTAATAGTAGCGCGCGTACCGCGATCCGTCAGCCGTATCGAAGCCGCGACGAGTAGAAGTGCCCCCATCTGGGCGATGACAAATCCCGGCACGTCGGTCGGACGGATACCGGCGAACGTATCGGTCAGGCTTCGCGCGATCGTGACCGCGGGATTGGCGAACGAGGTCGACGAGGTGAACCAATAGGCTGCGACGATATAGGCGGCAATCGCGACAGCGGTGACGGGCAGCGATTGCCGCCGGCAGCCGCGGATGGTTGCGAGTAAACCTGCCGTGGCAACAATCTCGCCGATCCATTGGCCCACACCTGTGCGGACATGGCTTGAGGTCTGGAGAAGCGGCAAGCTAAACATCGCGTGCGCGACAAGGACACCCAAAGCCGCGCCCGCACATTGCGCGATGAGATAAGGCAGGGCGGCACGCTTCGGAAAATCCCCTTCAATCACGGCCATCATGGTGACGACGGGATTGAAGTGCGCACCGGAGATCGGTGCGGCGACGAGAATCAGGACGAAGAGGACGCCTCCCGTGGCGATCGCGTTGGCGAGCAGCGCCACCGCAGCGTTACCTGCTGCCAGCCGTTCGGCCATGATGCCGGAGCCGACCACGCCCGCGAGCAGGAACCCGCTACCCACAAATTCGGCGATGAGTTTCGGCGCGGTCGAGGGGGCCGGGATGGCCTCAGGACGTGGCGTGAGCGCCGCTGAGGGCCCCATGTCCAATTTCATCGAGTTTCTTCTTCAGCGCGATGCGGTCAAGCGCTTCGACGCGAAGGCTGGTGAAAATCTTGATGCGGTTCTCGAGCGCGCGGAACGCGCTGCGGAACGCTTCGCGCTTTTCGATCTCCGTCCCTTCCGCCGCCGCAGGATCGGGAAGCCCCCAATGGGCAGTCATCGGTTGGCCGGGCCAGATCGGGCACGGCTCGGCCGCCGCTTGGTCGCAGACCGTGAAGACGAAATCCATTTTGGGTGCATCCGGCTTTGCGAAGACATCCCAACTCTTGCTGTAGAGCCCGTCTATCGGCAGGTCGAGGCTCTTCAGCAACTCGAGCGCATAGGGATTCGGTTCGCTCTTCGGGAAGCTTCCTGCGCTATGGGCCAGGAAGCGGCCCTTGCCGTGGTGGTTCAGGATCGACTCGGCTAGGATGCTTCGCGCCGAATTGCCCGTGCAGAGAAACATCACGTTGAAAACGCGATCGCTCATCTGCTCCCTCCTCAACAGCAGGCCGAGACAACTTTTTCCTCGGCCGTGCCTCCCTTCGGCGCACAGCATGCGCTCTTGCTTTTGCGGGCATCCAGATCGCTGCCATAGGTAGTGATCGCACCGCGGGTGAGGAACGACTCCCAGGCGATGCCGGACGGATCGGTCGACCATGCCTTGTCGGACCGGGCATAGCAGCATGCCGCGTCGGTTTGGTTGTGGACGGTCTGCTCGGCCTGCTTCAAGCGCGCATCGATAGCCGCCAGATCCTCGGCCTCCTCCACCTGGATGCCGAGATGATCGACGCCAAGACCGGCATTTTCGCTGCGCGCCGAGATCGCGAAGTTCACGCGCGGATCATCGAGCATCCATTTGGCGTAGTCGTCCTTGACGATGCTCGGCGCTGCGCCGAACAGCGTCTCATAGAAGCGGATCGACCGGCTCAGGTCACTGACGGCGACGTGGACGTGAAACCGCTTCATCGCGTTTTCCTTTCGGCGTTTGAGGGACAGCGACGGCCGGTGCCGGCGTACAGCACGCAGCGGGGTCGCCCTGGCAGCAATTCTCGGTGAGATAGCCGACCAGACCGTTCATCTGGCCGTAGTCGGCCGAATAGATCAGCGAACGGCTTTCGCGGCGGAAGGTGACGAGCCCGGCCTGCTTGAGGTGATTGAGATGGAAGGACAGCGTCGGCGCGGCGAGACCAATACGGTCGGCAATCATGCCCGCCGCAAGCCCGGCCGGACCCGCTTCGACCAGGAGACGATAGATGTCGAGCCGCGTTTCATGGGCGAGCGCGGACAGCGCCGTGATCGCATCCAGTTTGTCCATTGTGTTCACACGAGGCTCTTGTGCATCAGCGTGGCCGATGACGGGCACAGGGATGCGAATTGGCGGGTGGCGCGCACGCCCTCGGGCGCGCTGTCACGGCTGGCCCGGACAAAGCCGAGGCCGAGGCCGAAGTCCTGGGCCGTCGTCGTGATCATCCAAACACTTTCGATGCCGCGCTCCGACAGGTGGCGGAAAATCCATTGCACCATCGCCCGGCCATGGCCCTTGCCGCGCTCTTCGCGCAGCACGACGAGCGAGCGCAGCAGCGCGGCGATGGCGCCGATCTCTTCGTAACCGACGAAACCGATCGCCCGTTCATCCGCACTGAAGCGAAAGAAACGGCGGCCGGGCATGGTGAGATCGTCGGTCGGCAGATCGGCCGCGCCCAGCGTCTCGCGCAATTGCGGGTCAGTGCCGTCGATCTCATCGACGGCGACAGTCCTCGATTCCATATTTCAATAAATATGGAAATAATAAGAGCGAGTCAAGCGCCAAGCCCATCGCAGGTAAAGATCGGCCTCTCCCCCGCGCACAAAAAAAGCCCCGGCTCCGCAAGGAGAGCCGGGGCAACAGGGGTAGAGGGGTTTCTAGGCTGTGTTGTTCGTTACGTCGTCGAACGGTCGTCCGTGATTACCAAGCCACCTGGAAGCGGCCGGCGATCGCGTCGACCGAAGCACCAACCGGGGTGACGGCACCCGCGGTATAAGTGTTCTTGTCGATGTCGGCGTGGACGTAGTCGAGCATCACACGGATGTTGGTGCTGGCGTACCAGTTGACACCAACGGTGTACACCGTCTGCGCACCACCGGCCACGCCACCCGTCGACGCGGCTGAGGAGCCGGCCGTGAGATGGTCGTTCAAGTCAGTGTAGCTGATGCGCGCGCCGATTTCGAACGCACCCATGCCGCCGTCCTTGATGCTGAACGGCGCATCGGGGATCACGCCGGTGTACGAACCCGTGGACGGGTTGTACTTGCGCTTACCACCGATCGACCAGCTGGCCTGAGCGTAACCGCCATTGAAGCTCAGATCCGGCAGCGGTGCAGCGGCCGTGGCGGCATTCTGATAACGGTCGATCATGTACTCGTAGTATTCGCCCTGAGCGAAGAAGTGGTCGTACTGGCCGGCCAATTCGCCGCCGAGCACCTGAGCACCCTGCACATTGGCAATAGTGCCAGTGCTCAGGATCGAGGTCGGATCGAGACGAAGTTCAGGACGGTCGCTGAGGGTCATCGAGTGCCCGAAGGTTCCCGTCGCGGCCGCCGGCGTGGCGGCCCCGGTCGTCGTGGTGGAACCCGGGTTGATGACATAGGCGCCGTTCACGCCGAGATGGATGTTGTTGCCCTCACTATCCTGCCACGGGTTGAAAGTGCCACGCGCCAGGAAGGCCAAGGGTTCGCCGCTCGGAACGGTCGTAACGGGAGCGCTTGTGCTGCCCGTCGACGCCGCGCTGTGCGTGGTGCCCGAGGTGGGGCCAGTCACATAAGCACCGGCCCAATAGTTGGTCTTGTAGCTGCGAGCGCCGAAGGCAGAGCGGTTGTCGCCGCCGCCGAATGACGTCGCAACGACCTGAGACGACGAGCGCTCCATGAACATGGTGTCATTGGAGCTGACCGATTCGTCGAGGGTGAAGGGCACATCGATATAACCGAGATCGAAGGCCAGCGGCACCGTGGCTTCCTTTTTATTGAAGCCGTTATAAGTGATGAAGGCGTTTTCGATACCCGACGCAGAAGAGCCGGAGACGAACGGATTTTGCGTGTCCGAGGTACCGCCGAATTCACCGATCAAGGTGTAGGCGAAGTCGCCGGCGAACTTGCCGGTGATGCCGATGCGAGCGCGGCGGGCGTTGACACCGCTCGTGAGCCCACGCGGATTGGTCAGGCCGGCATCCGGCTTGTAGTTCGTGTAGTTGCCGACATCGAAGTGTAGACGGCCGGTGAGCTCGATCGAGTCCTGGCCATCGGCGCTGACCCAGCCGAACAGGTGCGAGCCGGGTTGGAAGCCGTAGGCGGGCTTGGTGCCGGCCGGGATTGCCGGGGCGGCGGCGGCCTGCGTGGCCTGGGCCTTCTTCAGACCGTCGATCTGCGCCTGCAGCTGACGGATCTGGTCTTCCAGCAACTGGAGCTGCTGATCATCGGCGGCATGGGCCGGGCGCTGCGCCATACCGGCGAAAGCGGCCAGACCAACCGCCAGGGCGATGACGGACGAAGCGGCGAGACGGCGCTTACGGCCGCTCAGCTCACCCGCACCCCCGAGGCTATTTTCAAGAGACATATAAACCCCTCCTTGCGAGACAAACAAAAAGTCGAATGACAAGCCGGTTGAACCGGCCTTATCCCCGGACGTCTTGGCCGCAGGTATAACTGTGGCAAAGGTGGGGCATCGTTAAGCTTGAGTGACAGTTTTGACTTTTCCCGGACGCCCCCATCCCCCTGTAATCGAAGCTTTATTTGCTCTTACTCAGTTGTGCTATTTCAGCCACGGAATCGGCCACGGGGATCGGCAAATCCATTCCGCCATACGATCGAATCCCATTGTTTTTGATCGGGATTCTTCTCTGTCCCCGCCACCGATCCGAAACCGAAAGGTCCGAATTCCCGAACTCACCGATATCTCTACTTGTATATTCCCGATAATATGCTGTCTAGTAAGATTAAATAACTTTTTAATTGAGTTATATCTACAGTTGAATGCGCGAATTGAGTTTCGTCCTTCGGCTGACGAATGGTCAATCCGCACGAAAAGACGCAAATTTGTGGGGATTACGGGGGTATGGCGAAACCGCGTTTTTCTCGCCCCTGAGCCTCGATAATGCGCCGCCGCCATGTTGAATCCGGGCGCAACACATCCCCACGTAAGACTGTCCGACCATCCCGCATGGCCGACTGACGGCGGTGACGACCATGGCGACATTCGTTCTGCTGGACGCATTGGGCGGCATCGCCCTGCTGCTGTGGGGCCTGCATATGGTCCAGAGCGGCATCCTGCGTGCCTACGGGGCCGACCTGCGCACTTTCCTCGGCAAGGCGCTGGCGAACCGGCTGCGCGCCTTCGCCTTCGGGCTCGGCATCACCGCCGTCCTGCAAAGCAGCACCGCGACCGGCCTGATGGTCGCCTCTTTCACCGCGGGCGGGGTCGTCGCCCTGCCGACCGCGCTTGCCGTGATGCTGGGCGCCAATGTCGGCACCACGCTGATCGTTCAGCTCCTCTCGTTCGATGTCGCCAAGATCGCGCCCCTGTTCCTGCTGGTCGGCGTGATCGCCTTCCGGCAGGGCAAGCGCACACGGGTCCGCGATCTCGGCCGCGTGGCGATCGGGCTCGGCCTGATGCTGCTGGCGCTCCACACGCTGCTCGACACGCTCGCGCCGGCGGAAAACGCGCCGGTCGCCCGAGAGCTTCTGCGGGCGATCACCGGTGATCTGATGCTGAACCTGCTGCTCGGCACCATCCTTGCCTGGCTGGCGCATTCCTCGGTCGCCGTGGTGGTGCTGGTGATGTCGCTTGCCTATTCGAGCTTCGTCAGCCCGGCGGCCGCGTTCGCGCTGGTGCTGGGCGCCAATCTCGGTTCAGCCATCAACCCGCTGATCGAGTCCGATCACCGCGGCAACCCGGCGGCCTGGCGGCTGCCGCTCGGCAATCTCATCAACCGCCTGATCGGCGCCGTGCTGCTGCTGCCGTTCCTTGATCCGGTGGCGGCCTTCCTCGCGCGCTTCGAGCCCAACCCGGCGCGGCAGGTGGCCGACTTCCATACCGGCTTCAACCTGATCCTGGCCGCCGTCTTCATCCTGCCGACCGCGGAACTGGCAGCGATGCTGGAACGGATCCTTCCGGCCGGCAGGCCCGTGGCCGATCCCTCGACCCCACTCCATCTCGATGCCGACGCGCGCGAGAATCCGCCGGTGGCGCTGACCTGCGCGGAACGCGAGGTGCTGCATATGAGCGATATCGTCGAGGCGATGCTGCG
Organism: uncultured Rhodospirillaceae bacterium; assembly: GCA_964577475.1. GTDB lineage: Bacteria > Pseudomonadota > Alphaproteobacteria > Rhodospirillales > Magnetospirillaceae > JASHSH01. The sequence goes on along the minus strand of CAZNZI010000070.1, from coordinate 2,167 downwards.
CCAGACGATGACCGCTTTTGCGACCGACGACCGGAAGCTGGTCGCCGAGATCGAGCGCATGGACAACGCGGTCGACCGGTTATGCGAGGCGATCAAACTGTACGTGACCGAAATCACACGGGAGAGTCTCGACGAAGCCGGCAGCCGGCGCGCCACCGAGATCATCGCCTTCGCGATCAATCTCGAACATGTCGGCGACATCATCGACAAGAACCTGATGGAACTGGCCGAGAAGAAGATCAAACGCCGCTTCAAGTTCTCGCCGGAAGGCGCCGACGAGATCGAGGCCATCCACCGGCGCGTGCTCGACAACCTGAAGCTCGCGACGGGCGTGTTCATGTCGGGCGACGCGGGCACGGCACGCCGGCTCATTCAGGAAAAGGCGCTGATGCGCGACGCCGAATGGAATGCGTCGGAAAGCCATTTCGCCCGGCTGCGCGAAGGGCGGCCGGAAAGCATCGAGACCAGTTCGCTTCATCTCGACGTGCTGCGCGACCTCAAGCGCATCCATTCGCATATCTGCTCGGTGGCCTATCCGGTGCTCGAAGCCCAGGGCGCGCTGGAGCCGACCCGTCTCAGGATCGTGGGGACCGACTAGACGCTTCTAGGGATCGTCTGGCTTGGTGCCGCCAAGCGTGAGCTGGTCGCCCTCCTGAACGAGCGTCAGAGGCTCGAGCGAGCCGCCCATGCAGGGCCCGTCGATGCCCTTCCCGTCCGCCACACGAAAGACGGCCGAGTGCCAGGCGCACATCACCAGCCCGTCCTTCAGCATGATGAAGCGCCCCGGCCCCGCATTCAGCGGCAGCAGGAAGTGCGGGCACATGTTGCGATAGGCCAGCACCGTCTCGCCCTGGCGGAAGAGCACCACGTGCAGCGGGTCGTCCTGCGGACCGACAAAGATCTCGCGCGCGCCGCCGTCGGGGATCGCACTCGCGGCGCAGAGTTTCGCGCCGGCGTAGTCCTCGGCGGGCGTCATCGTTTGCGCGCCATCAACAGACCGTCGCCGATGGTCAGCAGAACCATGTCCACGCGCTGATCGTCGCGAATCTTTTTGTTCAACGCGCGGATCGCCCGCGTCGATGCGTCGCGCTCTTTCGGATCGGCCACCGCCCCACCCCACAGAACATTGTCGATCAGCACAATGCCACCGGCACGCAGCAATTGCAGCCCATGTTCGTAATAGGCGTCATAGGCCGTCTTGTCGGCATCGATGAACATCATGTCGTATTGGCCGGCGCCGCCTTCTTTCAACAGCGCATCGAGCGTCTCGACCGCGGGCGCCAGGCGCAGTTCGATCTTCTGGGCGACGCCCGCCTCGGCCCAGTAGCGGCGCGCGACCGCCGTGGTGTCGGGGTTGATGTCGCAGCAGACGAGCTTGCCGTCGGGCGGCATCGCGAGCGCGACGGCCAGCGCGCTGTAGCCGGTGAAGGTGCCGACCTCGATCGCGCGGCGCGCGCCGGTCATCGTCGCGAGCAGCGCCATGAACTGGCCCTGGTCAGGCGAGATCTGCATGCTGGCCCACGGTTGCTCCGCGGCGGTTTCCTCCCGCAATTTGCGCTGCACCGGCAGTTCGCGCGCGGTGGCGTCGATCAGGTAGTCGTAGATCTTCTCGGTGATTTTCAAAGTGCGCGCGGTCATTTCGGAACCAAATGATGTAATTCAATCATGACAGGATAACTCAAGAATGACAAGGAGTGGCGCGCTATAATGATGTAAATACATCGTCGATTCCGCGTGCTATCCGTCAATAAAAGTGACAGACTTATACTATGAAATTCCCCCAAGAGGGACGGCGGTACTCCCGCCCGCGGTCCAGGACGGAGATCATGCAACACTATCGTTTGACGGCCCAAGACCAGGAAGCGTTCGAGCGCGACGGCTACTTCTTCGTCCGCGGCTTGTTCGACAAGGAAGAGGCCGGCCTCCTCGCCCGCGCGATGGAAGTCGATCCCAGCATCCTCGGCAACACCAACCAGATGAGGGACAGCGGCGGTGCCTCGACGCGCATCGCGCTGTGGAACCATCCGGGCAACAGCGTCTACGGCCTGGCCGCGCGCTCGCGCCGCATGGTCGACACGATGGAAGGCCTGCTCGGCGGCGAGGTCTATCACTACCACTCCAAGCTCACCGCCAAGGACCCCTATGAGGGCGGCGCCTGGGAATGGCA
>CAZNZI010000069.1:0-7781 GCA_964577475.1 uncultured Rhodospirillaceae bacterium | reverse complement strand
CCAGAAGCGATCCAACCATGTTCAGGTTCCCCGGGTCAGTGGCAGGGGAAGCCGAGGAGATGCCGGCCGTCATGCACGAATTCGTGCACATACATGCCGCTGATCAGCGAGGTCGCGCCCTCTTCGGCGCCGACGAAATAGATCGCGATCAGCATCAGCAACCCGCCGAAGATCGCCCAAGGCAGGATTTCGCGGACCGGAATGGCCGGAATCGCACCAGATTGCGGAATGGAAATAGCAGCGGCTTGGCTCATCAGGACCTCCTGGGGATCATGCGCCCCGTTCGAGTGTCTAAAGGGCGAAGGAAGGTCTGACTTTCGAACCCCGTCCTATGGTAGGGCCGATCACAGTGGCGCGACCGCGCCGGATTCACACCGGCTTCCTCGCTTCGCGTGCTTGGGCGGCGATGCTATGGGTAGGGGTAGGTGAAGTCAACGCAGGATATATATCAGCGTGCGCCTGACGTTTCTTTGCGTAGCGGCCACGCCCGGCCTCCGCCGCGGCGTTTTTCCGGCCGACGAACGGCTCGACGAACGCGGTCTCGCGGCTACGCGCGAGTGCGCGAAACGCCTGCCCCGCACCGCGGCCTGCTGGACCAGCCCCGCCGCCAGCGCGGCCGAAACCGTTGCGGCGTTGGGCGCAACGGCGAGGTCGGCCGAGGCCCTGCGGGAATGCGATTACGGGCAGTGGGTCGGACTGGATCTGCGCGCGGTGAGCACGCGGCATCCGAACGACTATGCCGCCTGGCTTGCCGATCCCGAAGCCGCTCCTCACGGCGGCGAGTCGTTTGGCCATGTGATCGGGCGCGTGGGGACATGGCTCGACGCGCTTGCGCCGACGCCAGAGGAGACGCTCGCGGTTACGCACGCCTCCGTCATTCGCGCGGCGGTGATCCATGCGCGCGCGTTACCCTTCACGGAATATGCACGCATCTCGGTCGCGCCGCTCACCCTGACGGCGATGCGGCGCGACGGCGGCGCATGGATCGTGGAGTCGGTCTCCGTCAGTTTCCAGGCGTGACGCTACATTTTGAAGCGCGGCTTCTGCCCGTCCATCGAGCCACGCTCGTCCTCATCCAATTCGACGAAGATGTCGGTCGGCTCGGGTTCATGGGCTTCGAGCGCGGTCTGATCGGCGTCACGCCAGTCCGCCAGGTTGATCACCTGCCCCGCCTGATGAGCGGCGTCGCTGTCATCGGTCGGCTCGATGATGTTGAGACCTTTCTGGTCGAGGAAGAAGGTATGGTCGCCGAACAGGTCGTGCAGCCGCGAAACGGCCGGGTGGTTTTCCGGAATCGCATGGGCTTCGATTTGATCGAGGGTGCGCTGAACCAGCGTTGACGACAGTTTCATTGCGGGCTCCTTCCACATCCGGGAATGTTTGGTGGTTAACGCCCGGCGCCCGGTCCCGCTCCAACGCTGCGCGTCACATCGGGGAAGATCGGCGCCTTGTCACAGGGCTGTGACACGGTCACAACCCTGTGGAAAACCCCTGGGATTCGAGCCCGGGGCCTTGGCATCCCGAGCAGGCCCGGTCCCCGGGCTAGGCAAAAATTGCCGGGCGATACCCGGCAAAACCTTCCCGGAACTGGGAAATTCCTGCCCAGGATTCACAGTTTGTTAATGGCGTCCCCCTAGCCTCCAAGCACCGGATTCAGAGTCGAGGGCGGGGGAAATGTTCGACGATCTCAAGTTGTTCGCCATGGCTCAGCGTTCCATGGACTGGCTCGCCAAGCGCCAGGAAGTGGTGGCGCAGAACATCGCCAATGCCAATTCGCCGAAATACCAGCCCAAGGATCTCGCGCCCCTCAGCTTCAAGAACCTGCTCCAGACCGAGCAGCAACCGGTGCGCGCCGCCGCGACCAACCCGATGCACATCTCGCCCGTCGTCGAGGCGTCGCGCTTCGAGACCAAGACCGAGCGCCGCCCCGAGGAATCGAAGCTCGACGGCAACGCGGTGCTGTTGGAAGAGCAGACCAAGATCCTCGGCGACATCAAGGACCAGAACAATCTGGCGACCAGCCTGATGCAGGCCAATCTGTCGATGTTCAAGACCGCGCTGGGCAATGGCCAGTAAGGGAGGAGCGCGATGGACGATCTGAGCAAGGCTTCCGAGATCGCCGTATCGGGCATGAAGGCCCAGGCCGAGCGCCTGCGCGTCGTGTCGGAAAACCTGGCGAATGCCGACTCGCTGCCGACCGCACCCGACCAGCAGCCCTATCGCCGCAAGGTTCTCACCTTCCGCAACGTGCTCGACAAGTCGATCGGCGCCGACACCGTGCGCGTCGCCAAGATCGATGTCGACCGCTCGCAGTTCCACAAGGTCTACCAGCCCAACCATCCGGCCGCCGACGCCGCCGGCTATGTGCTGACGCCCAACGTCAACCCGCTGGTCGAGCTGATGGACATGCGCGAAGCGGAACGGTCCTACCAGGCCAACATGGACGTCGTGACCACGTCGCGCACCATGCTGACCACCACCATCAACATGCTGAAGTAGTCGCCGGGGGAGTTGAGTCATGGCTGTTACCAGCATCGGCAATGCGATCGCCGCGTACAACGCCACCGTCAAAGCTGCGACTGGAGAGGTCGAGCCGCAGCAAGGCCAGAATGGCCCGACGGGGGGCGTTGGCGACTTCGCCTCGATGCTGAAGGACGGCGCCCAGGCCGCGATCGACGCCGGCAAGAAGAGCGAACTTCTGTCCGAGCAGGCGATCGCCGGCAAGGCCGACATCCGCGACGTGGTCGCGGCCGTGAACAATGCCGCCGTCACCTTGCAGACGGTGGTGGCCGTGCGCGACAAGGTGATCACCGCCTACAACTCCATCCTGCAGATGCCGATCTAAGCGGCGCTCAGGGGGAGTTGAAAACGCCGTCATGACCGAGGCCGATCTCATCGCCGTGTCGCGCGACGCCGTCGTCGCGATGCTGAAGACCGCGGCACCCGCGTTGCTGGCCAGCCTGGCAGTCGGCCTGGTGATCTCGCTGTTCCAGGCGCTGACCCAGATTCAGGAAATGACGCTGACCTTCGTGCCGAAGGTGGTCGTCGTCTTCGTCGTCCTGCTGATCTTCCTGCCCTTCATGCTGCATACGCTGATCGACTTCACCCATCGCATGATGGATCACGCGATCGCGGGCGGCGGGTAAGCCGCCATGCTGCGCGACATCGCGGCGATCAACATCTACCAATTCATGCTGATCTTCGCGCGCCTGGGCATGGCGACCATGCTGCTGCCTGCATTCGGCGGCACGCTGGTCGCGCCGCGCTTCCGCTTGCTCCTGGCGCTGGCCGTCACCTTCGTCATCCTGCCGGTCATCGCGCCCCAACTGCCACCGATGCCGAAGGAGCCTCTCGCGCTGGCCATCCTGTTCGGCACCGAGATCACCATCGGCCTTTTCTTCGGCGTCACCATGCAGCTTCTGATGGCGGCGATCGACCTGGCCGGCAATTTCATGGGCTATGCGGTGGGCCTGACCAACGCCCTGATTTCCGACCCCGTCACCGAGCAGCAGAGCCAGTTGATCTCGGGTTTCCTCAACCTGGCTGCCGTCACTCTGCTGCTGCTGACCGACGCCCATCACCTGATGCTGCGCGCCGTCGCCGACAGCTATACGCTCTTCGTCCCGGGCAACCCGTTGCCGCTGGGCGATTTCTCGAAACAGCTGGTCTCGACCCTGGGTACGAGCTTCATGGTGGGATTGAAGCTGGCTTCGCCGCTGGTGATCTTCTCGCTGGTCTTCAACGTCGGCCTGGGCCTGCTCAACCGCCTGGTGCCGCAGATGCAGGTTTTCTTCGTGGGCATGCCGATCCAGATCCTGGGCGGCCTGGCCATCATGGCGCTGAGCATCGCCGTCGTCCTCTACGGCTATGTCCAGTATTTCGGCCGCTCGGTCGGCGCTTATCTCGCTCCGGGATGATGCGCCATGGCTGACGATGCCGATTCCAAAACGGAACAACCAACACACCGAAAACTGTCCAAAGCGCATGAGGACGGCGAAGTCCTCCAGTCGCAAGAGGTCAAGACGGCCGCCATCATCATGGCCGGCCTCGCGCTGGTCTGGGTGATTGCCGGCCCGATGATGGGCCGGACCGAACGCATCCTGTACAGCTTCCTCGCCCAGGCCGATTCGATCCGCATCGGCACGGTGGACGGCTATACGAGGTTCCTCACCAACGCCTTCATGTCGATCGCGATGGTGATGGCGATCCCCTTCGCGATGTTCGTCGTGGTGGCGCTGGCCGCCACGATCATGCAGACCGGCTTCACTTTCTCCACGCAGAAACTCGGATTCAACCTCGAGCGCCTGAATCCGCTCTCGGGCCTGGGCCGCATGTTCTCCCAGCAGTCGCTGGTCGACCTGGTCAAGAACATCATCAAGCTCTGCGTGGTCGGCGGCGTCGCTTTCGTCTTCGTCTATCCGAAGTTCAAATCGATCCAGACGCTGCCGCTGCTCGAAACGCCGGCGATCCTGGAATTCCTGCACGCCTTGCTGATCCGCCTGCTGATGGCGATCGCGGTGATCATGGCGATCATCGCGGGCGGCGACTATTTTTACCAACGTTTTGCATACATGAAGAAATTGCGTATGACCAAACAGGAAGTGAAGGACGAGCAGAAGCAGACCGAAGGCGATCCGATGGTCAAGGCGCGCCTGCGCAGTTTGCGCATGCAGCGTGCCCGCCAGCGCATGATGGCCGCGGTGCCCAAGGCGGACGTGATCATCACCAACCCGACCCACTATGCCTGCGCCCTGAAATACGACCAGGGCAGCATGAACGCGCCGACCCTGGTGGCGAAGGGCCAGGACTTCGTGGCATTGCGCATCCGCCAGATCGCCAATGAGAATAACGTCCCGATCGTCGAGAACCCGCCCCTCGCCCGCGCGCTGTATGCTACGGTGGACCTCGACAAGGAGATTCCGCCCCAGCACTACAAGGCGGTGGCCGAAGTGATCAGCTATGTCTTCCGGCTCAAAGGGAAGCTTCGCAAATAGGCTGATAGCCCAGCCCATGGCTTGGCTCGGCGCGCTCGCCTGCGCCGGGCTGGCCCTGCTGGCATTGCGCCCCGAACTGGGCGGCGCGGCGCGCGAGCCCGTGGTGGCGGTGATCGCCGCGATCGGCCTGGCGGCCTGCGTCACACTGATCGGCCGGGTGAGCGGCCGGGCCCGCAACGACACGCGCGGCCAGGTCCTGGCCGACATCATCGACAGCGACGACCGCGCCCGGCTGGTGATCGACGGCGAAGGCCGCGAGCTGGTACGCAATGCGCTGGCTGAGAAGATGTTCGGTCCAGCCGACGATCCGGCCGGACCGATGGCGGCGCGCATCGGCGCCGACGAGCGTTCGGGCGAGGAGCTGGGGCGCCTCTCGATGGCCGCACGGCAGGGCGGTTCGTACCGCACCGAGGTCTGGCTGCCGCGTGACGGCGGCGGCGATTGGCTGGCGGTGGCCGTGCATCACCTCGGCGATGGCGTCGTGCAGTGGATCGCCGAAGACGTCTCCGCACGGCGCGCGATCGAGGAGACCCAGCGCGCCGAGAACGAACTCTTTGCCGATTTCATCGATTTCATGCCGGTCGGCTTCTATTCCGCCGATGTCGGCGGGCGCGTGCGTTTCGTCAATCAGCGCCTGGCCGAGTGGCTGGGCCGCCGGGTTGACGAACTGGTCGGTAAGGACATCGCCGAAGTGCTGGGCACCCTGCCCGATCCCGAGCAGGAGAGCCTTGCCCTGCGCCTGACCGGCCGCGGCGGCGACGCCTTCCAGGCGGTCATCACCCAGACCGTGTTCGACGAAGGCGGCGAGACGTTCACCCGTTCGATCGTCGTGCGCGAGGAAACGCCCGAACAGCAATGGCAGCGCGAACTCAACACCGCCGAGCGCCGCTTCCGCTGGCTGTTCGACGACGCGCCGGTGGGTATCGCCCTGGTCGATCCCGACTCGACAGTCAGCCTCTGCAATCCCGCCTTTGCCGAACTGGTGGCCGAGATGGCCGGCGAGATTTCGGGCCGGCCGATCGCCGACTTCATCCACGAGGAAGACCGCGCCGCAGTGGCCGAACAGTTGAGCCGCGTGTTGATGGGCGCGAGCCCCGGCGCGCATCTGCCGGTGCGGTTGGCGGGCGGACCGTCGGAGGTTTCCGCGACGCTCTATATCAGCCCGACCGCCGAGGATGCGGTGGACGGCCAAGCCAGCGGCCTGATGCTGCACTTCATCGACACCACCGAGCAGAAGAACCTGGAAATCCGGTTCGCCCAGAGCCAGAAGATGCAGGCGATGGGCCAATTGGCGGGTGGTGTTGCGCACGACTTCAATAACCTGCTCACCGCGATGATCGGCTTCTGCGATCTGCTGCTCCAGCGCCACGGCCCGGGCGATGCCAGTTTTGCCGATATCATGCAGATCAAGCAGAACGCCAACCGCGCCGCCAGCCTGGTGCGCCAACTGCTCGCCTTCTCGCGCCGCCAGACCCTGCAGCCGCGCCTGTTCGACATCACCGACGCGCTGGCCGATATCTCGAACCTGCTGCGCCGCCTGATGGGCGAGTCGATCGAGTTGGCGGTGACCCACGGCCGCGATCTCGGCCTGGTGCGCGTCGATCCCGGCCAGTTCGACCAGGTGGTCATCAACCTGGCCGTCAATGCGCGCGACGCGATGCCGGGTGGCGGCACGCTGCAGATCATCACGCGCGCGGTGACCGTCGAGAAGCCGTTCCAGTACGGCGCCGAAACGATGCCGCCCGGCAACTACGTGCAGATCGAAGTGGCCGATTCGGGCACCGGCATCTCGCCCGAGAACCTGCCGCGCATCTTCGAACCCTTCTTCTCCACCAAGGCGGTCGGCGCCGGAACGGGATTGGGCCTCTCCACCGTCTACGGCATCCTGCGCCAGACCGACGGCTTCATCTTCGTCGACAGCGCGCCCGGCCAGGGCACGACCTTCCATATCTTCCTGCCGCGCTTCGAGCCCACGCCCGAGACCGTCGAGGCCAAGGCGCCGATCGGCGAGCACACGGTCGAGGGGATGGAGAATCTCGAAGTCGCGGCGCCCGCCGATCTCACCGGCGCGGGCACGATCCTGATCGTCGAGGACGAGGACGCCGTGCGCCTGTTCGGCGCGCGCGCCCTGCGCAACAAGGGCTACAAGGTGCTGGAGGCGCGCGACGGCGAGGGTGCGCTCGATATCCTGCACCACGAAGCGAACGTGGACGTGCTGGTCAGCGACGTGGTGATGCCCGGCATGGACGGCGCCACCCTCGCCCAGCTGGTGCGGATGGAGCGCCCCGATATCCGCGTCATCCTGATGAGCGGCTATGCCGAGGACGTCGCCCCCGGCCTGGTCGGCGGCGAAGGCGGCATTCATTTCCTGCCCAAGCCCTTCTCGCTCAAGCAACTCGCCGGCAAGGTGAAGGAAGTGCTGGCCGAGCCGTTGAGCGCGGGTTAGGCACTACAATCGGACGGCACCGCGATGCGAGAACGGCGACCGGGGCTAAGCCGCGGCGTCTCTAGATCGACAAGTTGTCCGGCAGGGTGAGCGCCGGCGCGGGGGCGCCCGGCTTTTCCGAGTAGTTCGACGTGCCGATGGCACCCACCTGACGCCCGGTCATGTAGTGAAAGCCGAACCCCAGAAAGCCGTGCGCGATGGTGCGCACCCAGCCCTCGGGATTGAGATTGCCGCCGCGATTGGCCTCCCACGACTCGTTCTGAAACCAGGTGTGATGGTTCGGCGCGCCGACGGTGCCGAACAGGACGCAGCCCAATCCGGGCAGATGCACTTCGTATTGC
>CAZNZI010000068.1:0-1804 GCA_964577475.1 uncultured Rhodospirillaceae bacterium | reverse complement strand
CCGCGCCGGCTCGACCACGATATCCGGCTGGATGCCCTGGGCCTGGATCGAGCGTCCCGATGGCGTGTAGTAGCGCGCCGTCGTCAGGCGCATGGCGCCGTGTCCCGGCAGCTGAATGATGGTCTGCACCGAGCCTTTGCCGAAGGAGCGCGTGCCGAGCAGGATGCCGCGGCGGTGATCCTGCAAAGCACCCGCGACGATTTCCGAGGCCGAGGCCGACCCGTCGTTGATCAGCACCGCGAGCGGCAGGCCATTCGTCAGGTCGGGACCATGGGCGTTGAAGCGCTGGGTGTCTTCCGGACGGCGGGCGCGCGTCGAGACGATCTCGCCCTTGTCGAGGAAGTCGCCCGCCACCGCCACGGCCTGGTCGAGCAGGCCGCCGGGGTTGTTGCGCAGGTCGAGAACGATGCCTTCAAGCTTGCCGTTCGATTCCTTCTTGAAGGTCTCAAGCGCCTTGCGCAGGCCCGAATCGGTGTTCTCGGCGAACTGGGTCAGGCGCACGTAGCCGATATTGTCGACCATCTTCGACTTCACGGTTTCGATCTTGATGACGGCGCGCGTGAGCGTCACGTCGAAGGGCTGGGTGTTCTCGCGGCGGATCGAGAGCTTGATCGTCGTGTTGACGGCGCCGCGCATCTTGTCGACCGCATCGGAGAGCGCCAGGCCCTGCACCGATTCGCCATCGATATGGGTGATGAAATCGCCCGGCTTCAGCCCGGCATGGGCGGCGGGCGTGTCGTCGATCGGCGACACCACCTTCACGAAGCCGTTTTCCATGGTGACTTCGATGCCGAGTCCGCCGAACTCGCCCTTGGTCGTCACCTGCATGTCGCGGAAGCTTTTGGGATTGAGATAGTTCGAATGCGGGTCGAGCGAGGTGAGCATCCCGTTCATCGCCGCCTCGATCAATTCCTGATCGGAGACCGGCTCGACATACTCGCTGCGCACGCGCTCGAAGACGTCACCGAACAGTTTGATGAGACGATACGTCTCGTCGGTGTTGTTTTCCTTGCTGGAGCCGCTGGCGGCCCAGGCGATCTGCGGCGCCGAGACCGTGCCGAAGGCGAGGACGCTGGCGGTCACCGCCCCGATCAGAACCTTGCGAATCATTCACCGACCTTCGACTTGCGTGCCATCAGCCAGGGCAACGGGTTGATCGGCTGGCCTGTATGGCGCAGCTCGACATAAAGAAGCGGCTTGTCCTCGGAAACATCCATGACACCGACCGGTTCGCCGGCAACCAAACGCTGGCCCACTGTGCTGTCAATCCGGGCCATTCCGGCGAGCAAAGTATGATATCCCTCGCCGTGCTCGATGATCAAGAGAAGGCCATAGCCGCGGAAGGGTCCGGCGAACACCACGTCGCCGTCATAGGGGGCCACGACCTGGGCCCCCGGGCGGGTTTCCACGGTGATGCCCTTGGCCGGCAGCCCGCCCTCGCCGGTCTGGCCGAAATGGATCACAACATGGCCACGGGCCGGGAACGGCATTTTGCCCTGAGCACGGGAGAATGACCGCAGCGCCGGTGGCCGGACCACGGTGGCCGGCTGTTCCCTCGGGGCGGGTGTTTCCGCCTTATTTGATTCGGCCGGCGGTGGTTCGGCTTTGGGTTGCGGTGCGGGCTTCGGCTGAACGGCGGGGGCCGGTTTGGGCGATTCGGGCTTCGGCCCGGGGCGGGATTGGGGTTCAGGCGGCGGCGCATTGAAGGCCAACTGCTCCTGCTTCTTCTGCTCCGCCTTGGCCGCCTCCGCGCGCAGGGCATCGGCCCTCAATGCGTCCAGTCGCGCCTGTTCCGCCATCGCCC
>CAZNZI010000067.1:0-2302 GCA_964577475.1 uncultured Rhodospirillaceae bacterium | reverse complement strand
AATCGCATGACGAACATCGCCGTATCGTCGAGGCGTTCGAGCGCCGCGATGCCGCCTATGTCGAAACGCTGATGGCTGCCCATATCGCTGCGGTCGAGTATGAAGTTGCGGCCTATATCGCCGATCGTCGCGCGCCGGATGCTGCGCTCGACGAAGAGCCGGCGTCCCAGAGCAAGCGTGCATCATGAGCGATACCGGTCTGTACCGGCCCCAGGCCCAATTGCGCGACGAGGATTTCGACCGCCTTAACAAGGCGGGCTTCGGCCGCCGCATGGGACTGGGCAAGAAGCCTGCTGTCGTTGTCATCGATGCGCAGCGCTACATGTTCGGCGAAGAGGGCAAGGATGCCGAATATCCCTCGAGCTGCGGCCCCGCCGGCCGCCGTGCATTGCCACGTCTGGCAATGCTGCTGGCCAGCGCGCGCAAATTCGGTTGGCCGGTGATCTATACCCAGTTCGTGGTGGACGATCCGGCCGATATGGGCGTCTACCGGTTCAAGCGCGACTTCCGCGATTCGCCCAATTGGTGCGTGAAGGGTACGCCGGGTGCCGAGATCGAGCCGATCCTGAAGCCCGAAAAGGGCGATATCGTCTTTGTGAAGAAGAAACCGAGTGCGTTCTTCGGCACGCCGCTGGCGGCCATGCTGATCGATCGCGGCGTCGACACGGTGATCGTTTGCGGCGGCGCCACCAGCAATTGCGTGCGCGCCACCGTGTTCGACTCGTCCTCTTACAATTTCCGCACCATCGTCGTTTCGGATGGGGTGATCGACCGCGTGCCGGCGTCCCAGGAGATGAGCCTGTTCGACATGGACCGGCAATTCGCCGATGTCATGTCGCTCGACGCGCTTCTCGCCGCCGCCAAGGCAAAGGCGATCGCGTGACGGCGCCGCGCGATTTCATCGGTTACGGGCGCAACCCGCCCAAGGTCGAATGGCCGAACAAGGCCCGCGTTGCACTCAACCTGGTCCTGAACTACGAGGAAGGCAGCGAGCGCACCTTCCACGGCGACGGGCGCAACGAGGGCTTGGGCGAAGTGCCGCGCGTTCTCGATCCCAAATATCGCGACCTCGCCACCGAGTCGGTCTATGAATACGGCAGCCGCGCAGGCGTGTTCCGCCTTCTGCGGCTGTTCGACAAGCAGCGCGTGCCGTGCACCCTGTTCGCCGCGGCACTCGCGCTCGAAGCCAATCCCGATGTCGGCGTCTGGGCGGCGGAAGCGGGCCATGATCTCTGCGGTCACGGCTATCGCTGGAGCGAAGATTGGACCGTATCACGCGAGGAAGAAGCGAAGCGGATCAGCCTCGCGATCGAGTCGATCGCCCGCACCTGCGGCAAGCGCCCATCAGGCTGGTACAATCGCTGGATGCCCAGCGAACATACACGCGAGCTGCTGGTCGCCGAGGGTGGCTTCGCCTACGATTCGAACGCCTATAACGACGACTTGCCCTATTACGTCGAAGTGCAAGGCAAGCCGCATCTCGTGGTGCCGTATTCGCTCACCTATAACGACGGCGCCTATGCCTACGGGCATCTCGGCGGGCCGGATGACTTTTTCTCCTACTGCAAACGTGCTCTCGACTATCTGTGGGACGAGGGCGAGGCCGTGCCGAAGATGATGTCGATCGGCCTGCATGCGCGGTTGTCCGGCCAGGCGGGCCGCACCAGCGCGTTGCGCGATTTCATCGATTACGCGCAAAAAAAAGGCGGCGTGTGGATCGCGAAACGCGAAGACATCGCCGCTGTGTGGAAGGCTCAGTTCCCGCCGTCGGCGCGCCGATAGGCTCGGCGCGCCGCCGCCGGTCTTACAGCTTCTCCCAGTTGACGCTCTGCTCGTAGGCGTGCGCCGCGCGGTAGATCGTCGATTCATCGTAGTCCTTGCCGATCAGCATCATCCCGACGGGCAAGCCGTTGCCACTGCCGCATGGCACCGTCATGGCCGGATGGCCGGACACGTCGAAGGGCGCAGTGTTGCCGATCATCTCGAAGGCGCGCTGGAGATAAAGGCCAAGCGGGGCATCGGCGGGCGGGATCGGCGTCGCCTTCACCGGCAGGGTCGGCATCAGCAGCAGATCGTATTTGCCCAGCGCCGCGTCATAGGTGGCCTTCAGCTTGCGTGCCAGGTTCTGCGCCTTGGCGTAATAGTGGCCGCGATAGTGCTTGATGAAATACTGGCCGACGAACATCGAGATTTTCAGACTGTCCGACAGTTCGTTGGCCCGCGTGCGCCAGGCCGAATGCGCGTCGAGCAGGCTCACGGTATAGAGCCCCTTCCAGTTGAAGCCCATGCCGTTGCCGGCCAT
>CAZNZI010000066.1:0-3329 GCA_964577475.1 uncultured Rhodospirillaceae bacterium | reverse complement strand
AATTTGCCGCAAGCCATCCCACCCGGCTCACGCCAGCTGTTCGACGAGCTGGGTGCCGACGGGTTCGCCAAATGGATGCTCAAGCAGCAGAAGGTGCTGGTGACCGACACCACGTTCCGCGATGCCCATCAGTCCCTGATCGCGACGCGCCTGCGCAGCCGTGACATGTTGCAGATCGCGCCGGCCTATGCACGGCTGCTGCCGCAGCTTCTTTCGCTCGAATGCTGGGGCGGCGCCACCTTCGACGTCACCATGCGCTTCCTGCAGGAGGATCCTTGGGAGCGACTCGAACATATGCGCGCGGCGGTGCCCAACATCCTGTTCCAGATGCTGCTGCGCGCCTCTAACGCCGTGGGCTATACGAATTACCCAGACAATGTGGTGAAGTTCTTCGTCGAGCGTGCGGCCGCGGGCGGCGTCGATATCTTCCGTGTCTTCGATTCGCTCAATTGGGTCGAGAATATGCGCGTGGCCATCGACGCCGTACGCGAGACCGACAAGCTGTGCGAGGCCGCTATCTGCTACACGGGCGATCTCGGCAACCCCAACCGGCCGAAATACAACCTCAGCTACTATATCGATTTGGCCAAGGAGCTCGAGAAGGCCGGCGCGCACATTCTCGGCATCAAGGACATGGCCGGTCTCTGCAAACCCCATGCGGCGCGGCAGTTGGTGACCGTGCTGAAGCAGGAAATCGGCATCCCGATCCATTTCCACACGCACGACACCAGCGGCATCTCGGCTGCCTCGGTCCTGGCCGCCGTGGAAGCCGGCGCCGATGCAGTCGATGCGGCAATGGATTCGTTCAGCGGCTGCACCTCACAGCCGAGCCTGGGCTCCATCGCGGCGGCCTTGCGTTACAGCAAACGCGACCCCGATCTCGACCCCGCAGCACTGGCCAAGATCGACCGCTACTGGGCCGAGGTACGCGACAATTATGTCGCCTTCGAAAGCGAAGTGCGGCCTGGCAGTTCGGACGTCTATCATCACGAGATGCCAGGCGGGCAGTACACCAACCTGCTCGAGCAGGCACGGTCGCTGGGAATCGAAGACCGCTGGGTCGACGTGTGCAGCGTCTATGCCGATGTAAACCAGATGTTCGGCGACATCGTCAAAGTGACGCCCACGTCCAAGGTCGTCGGCGACATGGCCTTGATGATGGTCACCGGCGGCCTCACCACCCAGGACGTGCTCAACCCAGCCAAGGAAATCGCGTTTCCGGAATCGGTCGTCTCCCTGTTGCGTGGCGATCTCGGCCAACCGCCCGGTGGTTTCCCGACAGCGCTGCAGAAGAAGGCGCTGAAGGATGAAGCGCCGATCACCGCGCGTCCCGGCGCGGTGATGACGCCGCTCGACCTCGAGGCCGAGCGCGCCAAAGCTGAGAAGAAGGTCGGCCGCCATGTCGATGACGACGATCTGGCGTCGTGGCTGATGTATCCGAAAGTGTTTTCGGACTACGCCGCACGCCGGCGCGCCTGGGGCGATGTTTCGATCCTGCCAACCCCGGTTTATTTCTACGGCATGCAGCCCGGCGACGAGATCGCCGCGGAGATCGAACAGGGCAAGACGCTGCTGATCCGCTATCTCGCGGTCAGCGAGTCGGACGATTCGGGGCATCGCACGGTATTCTTCGAACTCAACGGCCAGGCCCGCAACATCAAGATCCCCGATCGCGCCATCGCGCCGCAACGGGCGCCGCACCCCAAAGCCGAGGACGGCAATCCGAACCATGTTGGGGCACCGATGCCGGGGGTGATCACGGCGGTGCGCATCCAGGTTGGCCAAAAGGTCGAAAAAGGCGACGCTTTGCTCGCCCTCGAAGCGATGAAGATGGAAACCACCATCTTGGCGGAGCGCACCGCCACAGTGGCGAAAGTGATCGCCACACCGGGCACGCAAGTGGATACGAAGGACCTGCTGGTCGAGCTTTCGGGCTGACCCGGGCCTCTCGCAGCGCAGGGCGTGACCCGACCGGTCACGCCGTTGCCCTTTTTTCGGCTTATTGCGTTGGAATAGATTAGACTCAATCTAGAAACACGCGGGCCGGAGTTCCTCAATGATCATCACGCGCACCCCATTCCGCGTCTCGCTCTTTGGCGGAGGGGCGGACTTCCCGGCCTGGTATCGCGCGAATGGTGGCCGTGTGATCGGATTCGCCATCGACAAATATTGCTACATCACCATCCGCCGCTTGCCGCCGTTCTTTCCGCACAAACACCGCATTGTCTATTCGCTGATGGAGAACGTGGTCTCTATCAGCGAGATCAAACATCCTGCGGTACGCGCCGTGTTCGGCGAGATGGGTGTCTCAGAAGGGATCGAACTTCACCACGATGGCGATTTGCCGGCCCGCTCGGGTCTCGGCTCGTCCTCGGCTTTCACGGTCGGCTTGCTGCAAGCGCTTTATGCACTGGAGAGCCGCATGGTCGCCGCGCGGCAACTGGCCGACGAAGCCATCCGCATTGAACAGGATGTGATCAAGGAAAATGTCGGTTCGCAGGATCAGATCTGGGCGGCCTTCGGCGGCCTCAGCCAGATCGATTTCCAGCGCACGGGCAGCTATCAGGTGACGCCGCTGATGATGAACATACAGCGCCGCAAAGCGCTGATGGAGCATTGCCAGCTTTACTTCACCGGCCTGTCACGCTTCTCCTCGGACATTACCGCCGACAGTATTGCCAATCTCGGGGATAAGTCGCAGACCATCCGCCGGATGATGGAGATGGTGGACGAGGCCGCGGTCATCCTGGGCAGCCCGGATGGCGCGTTGGAGACGATCGGCGCGATGCTCCATGAGGCCTGGATGCTGAAGCGCGGCATGTCCGACCGCGTCAGCAATTCCGAGATCGATACGATCTACAAGGAAGCCCGGTCCGAAGGCGCGATCGGCGGCAAGATTCTGGGCGCCGGTGGCGGTGGCTTCATGCTGTTGTTCGTGCCTCCTGATCGCCATCAGGCTGTACGGACCAGGCTGAGCCGCCTGGTCCAAGTGCCGATCGACATCGCAGACGATGGCGCGCGCGTGGTCGTTTACGAGCCCGATGGGCTCGAACGGGTCTACAAGCGGTGATGATGATGCGGCCCAACGTTACGGCGGTCGTTCTGGCTGGCGGGCGCGGCACGCGCATCGCTTCGCTTTATCCTGACCTTCCGAAACCGATGATTCCAGCGGCAGGCGAGCCCTTCTTGTTCTGGGTCACCGCCTGGTTGGCACGCCAAGGCATTGGCGACATCGTCTATTCCACCGGCTACCGCGCAGATCAAGTCGAAGCATGGGCGAAGCGCGCCACCGTCCCCCCCGCCTTGACCTTGCGCTGCCAGGTCGAAGA
>CAZNZI010000065.1:0-5695 GCA_964577475.1 uncultured Rhodospirillaceae bacterium | reverse complement strand
CAAAGGCGGGCTGCTGGGTCGCCCGGTCAAACTCATCTATTACGACGATCAAAGCAATCCGGCCAACGTACCCGCGATCTACACAAAGTTGATCGATGTCGACAAGGTTGACCTGATCAACAGCGGCTATGCGACGCCGATGATCGCGGCGGCGATGCCGATCGCCATGCAGCACAATATGGTTTTGTTCGGCCTGTTCGGCTTGGCCAATAACGCCAAATTCCACTACGACAAATTCTTCGGCATAGCCCCGATTGGTGAAAATCCGACTATGGCTAACGTCAAGCCGTTCTTCGACGTGGCGATGACGATAAATCCGAAGCCGAAAACGGTCGCCGTGATCACGCCTGAGTTGGAGTTCGGCCATGCCGTTCTCCAAGGCGTGAATTCGATGGCGAAAGAGCTGGGGCTGACCGTGGTTTACGATCGGGCCTTCCCGCCTGCGACCACCGATCTCAGCACCATTGTGCGCGAGGTGCAGGCATCCAACCCCGATCTGGTTCTGATCGGCACGCAGCCGGGGCAGACGATCGCCGCGGTGCGCGCTATCAGTGAAGTCGGGCTCAAGGCGATGATGATCGGCGGTGCAATGACCGGTCTTCAGACCTCGGACGCCGAAGGGCTTCTCGGCGAACAGCTCAATGGTTTCGTCAATTTCAATTTCTGGCTGCCCTCGCCGAAGATGCAGTACCCCGGCACGATGGAATTCCTGAAGCGGTATCAGGAGCGGGCCAAGGCGGCGGGCGTCGATCCGCTTGGTTACTATATTGGCCCGTGGGCCTATGCGGACCTTCAGATGCTGGGCCAGGCCGTTGAAGGCACCAAGAGTCTAGACGGCGCGAAGATGGCGGCTTATCTGCACGAGAACGTGCTGAAGACCGTCATCGGCGACGTCAAATACGGACCCGGCGGCGAGTGGGCCGAACCGCGCGTCCTTGAGGCGCAATTCCAGCACGTGAAGGGCAACGATCTCGAACAATTCAAGGGAACGGACAAGCTGGTCGTTGTTGGGCCCGATGCCTATAAGTCGGGCGACCTGATCTACCCGTTCGACAAGGCCCGGAACTGAGGCGAAGCTGCGGGATCGGGGCCTCGTCGCCACCGGCGAGAGGCCCCGGCTCCTGTGGTCGCGGGCTGGCATAGATGGTCATCACCTATCAGCTTCTGTTGAACTCGCTGCTGGCGGGACTGTTGCTCGGCGGCTTCTATGCGGCGTTGAGCGCAGGTGCC
This sequence comes from uncultured Rhodospirillaceae bacterium, assembly GCA_964577475.1. GTDB lineage: Bacteria > Pseudomonadota > Alphaproteobacteria > Rhodospirillales > Magnetospirillaceae > JASHSH01. Next base: position 4,465 of record CAZNZI010000065.1, on the reverse strand, counting down.
ACCATTGCCTTCGGTCTGCTGGATATCGTCAATATCGCACACCCCACTTTTGCAATCGTCGGCGCGTTCGCCGTGTTTGCGCTCAACAAATATCTGCATCTCGATCCATTGCTCGGCGGCGTTCTGCTCGCGCCGGCGTTTTACGGCCTCGGCGTCGCCACCTATCGGATCTATCACTACGCCTTCGAGCGCCGCGGCGACGAGGCCATGCGCGGGCTTGCCTTCTTCTTCGGACTGATCTTCATCCTCGAAGTTCTGCTGATCATCGGTTTCGGCGTCGATTTCCGGTATGTGCATGCCTCCTACATGACCATCACGCTTCATTTCGGCGTGGTCGATCTCCCCTTGCGCATGGCCGTGCCGTTCGCCGGATCGCTGGTGTTGCTGGCCTTGCTCGAGCTCGGTATCAAGCGGACCTATACCGGTCGCGCGATCATCGGCGTCGCCCTCGATCCGATGGCGCTCCGCCTCGTCGGTGCGAGCCCGACGAAAATCAAGAGTATCGCCTTCGGTATCTCGATGGCGACGGCCGCCGTGGTCGGTGGCTTCATCATCGTGCTGCAGCCGATCCAGCCGGCCACCGGCCGCGAATTCATCGGCCGCATCCTCGCCATCTGCGTGCTTGGCGGCATGGGTAGCCTGCCGGGCGCCTTGATCGCCGCCGTGTTTCTGGGCCTGGTCGAGAACATGACTTCGATCTTCCTCGGCGCGTCCTGGTCGCCGGCCGTCGCTTTCGGCTTCCTGCTGATCACGCTCGCGATGCGGCCGACCGGACTGATGGGGCGGCGCTGATGAGCATGCTGCGCTTCATCCTCTGTCTGATCCTGGTCAGCGCGATCGTCTTCGCTGGCGGCGCCGCCATGCATATCGATTACGTGTTCTTCGCCGGTTATGTGGTGCTGCAATACATCGTGTTAGCCACGGCCTGGAACATCCTGGGGGGCTACGCGGGTTACCTCAACTTCGGTGTCTCGGCTTTCTTCGCGTTGGGCGCCTACACCACGGTGGCGCTCGACAAGGCGCTGCATCTGCCGCTGCCGATCATGATTCTGGGCGGCGGAGTGATCTCGGGGCTGGTGGGTCTCGGGATGGGCTATTTGACCTTGCGCCTGAAAGGCATCTTCTTCGCCATCGGCACCTTTGCGCTCGCCATCGTCGCCGAGACCTTCATCACCAACTGGGACTATGTCGGCGGTTCAGGCGGCGCCTACATGATCCGGCCCAAGACCGGGCCGCTGGCCATGACCTATATCGAATACCTGTTCCTGCTCATGCTGATCCTGGTGATCGTGTCTCTGGCGCTGGCGCGCTGGATCGAACGGGCCAAGCTCGGCTACGGGCTAGCCGCGATCCGCGACGATGAGCTGGCGGCGGAAAGCACCGGCGTGCCGACGCTGCGGCTCAAGCTGATCGCGACCACGCTGAGCGGCGCGCTGATGGGCATGGCCGGCGGACCGATGCCCTATTATGTGACCTTCGTCGATCCCAGTTCGGCCTTCAACCTCTCCTACGCCATCAACAGCATTGCGATGCCGATGATCGGCGGCACGCTCAACTGGGTCGGCCCCCTGGTCGGCGCGGTGCTCCTGGGCGTGGTGCAGCAAGTGGCGACCGTGACGATCTCGTCAGAGATCAATCTCCTGATTGTCGGCGGCCTGCTGGTCATTTTCATCATCGCCGCGCCGAACGGCATCACGGGCATGGCTTGGGGCCGCAAGAGGCGGGGGCCATGAGCGGCATGCTTCTCCAGGCGAAAGGCATCCGTAAGCGTTTCGGTGGCTTCACCGCGCTCGACGGCGTCGACCTCGCCGTCGAAGCCGGTGCGCGCATCGGCCTGATCGGACCGAACGGTTCCGGCAAGAGTACTTTGGTCAACTGCATTGCCGGCGCGCTGCGCAATGATGAAGGCACCGTTACGTTCGACGGCGCTCCGATCGACGGGCTCTCGCCGCATCAGCGCGCGCGCATGGGCATTGCCCGCAGTTTTCAACTGCCGCGGCCGTTCCGCAGTCTGTCGGTGGGCGACAACATCCGCATGCCGCTCCTCTATGCGGCGCCCAGCCGCGGCAAGCCGGTGGGCGATCATGCCGATCTCGACCGGCGCATCGAAGCGACGCTGGATCTGGTGGGCCTGGCGGCGAAGAAGAACGGGCGCCCGCGCGATCTCACCCAGGTGGAGATGCGCAAGCTCGAACTCGCACGCGCGATCGCCGCCGAACCGCGCCTCCTGATCGCCGACGAAGCGATGGCCGGGCTTTCGCATTCCGAGGTCGACGAGATTCTCGAACTCCTGTTGCGCCTCAACGGGAAGGGCATCGCGATTATCATGATCGAGCACATCATGCGTGCGGTGACCGGCTTCTCGCAGCGCCTGGTGGCGCTGGTGGCCGGGCGCAAGATCGCCGATGGCGACCCGCAAACCGTGGTCAACGATCCGGACGTGGTGAGGGCCTATCTTGGCGAATAGTCTCACCGTCACCGGCCTCGATGCCGCCTACGGCGCCGTGAAGGCGCTGGGAAATGTCTCGCTCTCGGTCAAGGCGGGCGAGACGGTGGTGCTACTGGGCACCAATGGCAACGGTAAGAGCACGCTGATGAAGTGCATCATGGGCTTGGTCAAGCCGACGGCTGGATCGATCGCCGTGGAACTCGACGGCCAGCGCCATGAACTGGTCGGCCTTTCGACCGAAGAGATCGTCACCCATGGCATCGCCCTCGTACCCGAGGGCCGGCATCTGCTGGGCACACTGACGATCGAGGAGAATCTGCAGCTTGGCGCGTTCCGCCGGGTGGCGCGCCCGTCGATCCAACGCAACCTCGAGACCTGCTACACCTTGTTCCCGCGCCTCAAGGAGCGCCGCAAGCAGTTGGCGGGCAGTATGAGCGGCGGTGAGCAGCAGATGCTGGCACTGGCCCGCGCGCTGATGCTGGAACCGAAAATCCTGCTGATCGACGAGCCTTCCGTCGGCCTCGCGCCGATCATGGTGAAGACGGTGATCGACAAGATCGGCGAGCTGAAGCAGATGTATGGGTTGATGGTGCTGATGGCCGAGCAGAACTTCCATCAGGCCGTTCGCATCGCCGACCGCGGCTATGTGATCGTCCATGGCGAGATCGCTTTTGCCGGCGAGTCGGTGGCGGCGCTGAACGACAACGACCTGATCCGCAAGTTCTATATGGGTTTGTAGCCTGCCATCATCCGTTCGCGACGGCGCAGCCGCACCGCACTCCCGCAACGCCCATCTTGAAATTTAATTAACATGTTAATATGAATCCGGTCCGGCGCATTTGACCGGAGGGACTGTCATGCCGATCGTATCCTTGCCTCACCTGACGATGCTTGACGCGACGCCGCCCCAGGTCGTGCGTGCCGCGGCATCCGCGGGATTCGATGCGGTTTGTCTACGGCTTTTCCCGACCATGCAGGGCGAACAACAGCACCCTATGATCGGCGACACGCCGATGATGCGCGAAACGCTGAGCCTGCTGGCGGATTCAGGCCTCCAGGTGCTGGACATCGAGGCGATCTGGCTCAAGCCGGATACGGCGCCACGGTCCTATGTCGGCGGCTTCGAGGCGGCGCAGCGTCTGGGCGCCAAAGTAATCCAGACCATCGGTTCCGATCCGGACGAAGCCCGGATGACGGACAATTACGGGGCACTGTGCGAGGCGGCGGCGCCCTTCGGCCTGACCGTCGATCTTGAGTTCATGGCCTTCGCTTCGACCAATTCGCTCGAGATGACACGGCGTATCGTCGCCAAAGCCGGAGTCTCCAATGGTGGGCTGCTGATCGATTGCCTGCACATCAATCGCTGCGGCACGGACCTCGATGATTTTCTCACCGTCGATCCCAGGCTGATGCATGTCTTTCAACTGTGCGACGGCGAGGCGGTCGCCCCGGTTGGCCGCGATGCGCTGATCCATGAGGCGCGCTTCAGCCGTCGGCTGCCGGGCGACGGCGCCTTTGACCTGCGGGCGATCTGGGACGTCATGCCGCCCGACATCCAGATCAGCATCGAAGCGCCGTTCGGCGATGCGCGCGGGAAGCTGCCATTCGCCGAACGGGCGGCGCTCCTCAAGGCCGGCGCCATGTCATTCTTGAAGAACGCGGGCGCCGCCGGCCGACGGCGCCGGTGACGCTTGGAGAATGGAACGAACGTCCTGCTAAGCCTGCGGCGTGTCGGCCGACAATGCTTCGGCGAGTCCCGCGCGAACGCGCGACTTGGTTGACCGCGGGCGTGTCCCGTCTTCGTTGCTCTTTTGCAGCAACGGGCTTTGATGACTCAGATTGTCGAGCGAAGAGGTGATGTGCTCGATCAGCTTGCCGACGGCCGCCGAGGCGGGCCGATTCCATGACTGGATGATTCCGATCTCGCACCAGGGCAGGCTGGGAAAGCCATCGGCCTCGCCGAGGATGCGCATCCCCGGCCTCATCGCCGATTCGGCCAGAACGGAAATGGCGAGG
>CAZNZI010000064.1:0-5056 GCA_964577475.1 uncultured Rhodospirillaceae bacterium | reverse complement strand
GAACACGATCCTCAAAGGCTATGACGGCCGTTTCAAGGATCTGTTCCAGGAGGTCTATGAGAAGGAATTAAAATCGCAGATGGACAAAGTCAACACGACCTACGAGCACCGTCTGATCGACGACATGGTGGCCTCCGCTCTCAAATGGTCGGGCGCCTATGTCTGGGCCTGCAAGAACTATGACGGTGACGTGCAGTCGGACACCGTGGCGCAGGGCTTCGGCTCGCTGGGCCTGATGACCTCGGTGCTGCTGGCGCCCGACGGCAAGACCGTGGAGGCGGAAGCGGCGCACGGCACCGTGACGCGCCACTACCGCGAGCACCAGAAAGGCAAGGCGACCTCGACCAATCCGATCGCCTCGATCTACGCCTGGACGCGCGGTCTGTATTATCGCGCCCAGTTCGACAACACGCCCGAAGTCGGGCGCTTCGCCGAGACGCTGGAGAAGGTGTGTGTCTCCACCGTGGAAGCCGGTTTCATGACCAAGGATCTGGCCATCCTGGTCGGTCCGGATCAGCCCTGGCTGACCACCACGCAGTTCCTCGACAAGCTCGATGAGAACCTGAAGAAGGCGATGGGGTAAGACCCATCCGCTGCGCCGGCGCATTGCTCGCTGCCGGCATTGTCCTGATCGCGGGGCAGGCGCAAACCGATGAAATCGGCGTGCGCCTGCCCACGCGGCCTTCCATCACCGATACGTTTCTCTTCAACGATCCCGGCAATGCCAAGATCGTCACGGTCCTGTTCTCCGGCGGCGATGGCGTGATCCGTATTTCCGGCGAAGGCCCGCTTTCCCATCACGGATATATGGGTGTCGAAGACAAGGCAGTCGATGCGATCGCCGGCTTCGTTCTGCAGTAGCGCCAGCCCCAGTCATTATGCGACGCGGTAGATCACCGTGTGGCGGACATCACGGTCTTCGATCTCGCGCGTGGTGGGGACGTCGTATTCGGCCAGTTTGACGATGCCCTTCTGCGGCAGATAGGCGCGGCCCGGATCGGCCAGCAGGACCATCGCACCCGTCTGCGCGAGCTTTTGCAGCCAGGGAAAGCAGCGCTCGGTCATCGGCTTCTCGTAGCAGACATCGCCGGCCAGCACGACGTCCCAACCGCTGCCGGGTTTGTCGACCAGATCGCCGGGCAGGATTGCGATCGTGACGCCGTTGCTTTCCGCATTCATCTTGATCGCCGCACAGGCGACACCGTCGAGATCGGACGCTTCGACGGTTGCCGCGCCCGCTTTGGCGGCAGCGATGCCGCCGATGCCGGAGCCGGCCGCGAAATCGAGCACGCGCCGCCCGCGCACCAGCCAGGGCGAATCGAGGACATAACGCGCGAGCGCCTGTCCGCCGACCCAGGCGAAGGCCCAGTAGGGTGGCGGCAGGTTGTTGCCGTGCAGATAGGATTCACTCGCCTGCCAGAGCGGCGTAATCGCCGTGGCGAGGTGGAGTTTGATTTCGGGAACGGTGATGGTCGCGGTCAGCTCGGTGCCATTGCGGATGAAGCCCTGATGGATGCTCTCTTCGCTCATCTCACGCCACCGTGCCGAGGACGATTGCCGCCAGGACCAGCCAGCCGAACCAGCGATTCGATTTGAACTTGGTGAGACAGTCGATGGGCTCGTCCATCTTCAGCGTCGCGATCTGCCAAGCCGCCTGCACCGCGGCGGCGACAAGGATGGCATAGAACGGCCAGTCGAGTCCCTTGGCGTAACCGGCGACGCCGATCAGGATCAGCGTGACGGCATAGAAGCCGATCAGCCAGCGCGGTGTCGCGGCGCCGAACAGCCGGGCGGTGGAACGGACGCCGATGATCGCGTCGTCGGTCTTGTCCTGCAACGCATAGATCGTGTCGTAGCCCAGCGTCCAGACGATGCCCGCGAGGTAGAGAATCACTGGCGGCCAAGCGAGCGATCCGGTCACCGCCGTCCAGCCAAACAGCGCGCCCCAGTTGAAGGCGAGACCCAGCCAGGCCTGCGGCCAGAAGGTGAAGCGCTTCATGAACGGGTAGGAGAAGATCAACAGCAGCGAGGCCGCGCCGACGATGACCGCATGCCAATTGAGCTGGAGCAGGATCAGGAGGCCGACGATCAACTGTGCGACAAGGAAGGCTGCGGCATTGCACACCGTAACCTGGCCCGATGGAATCGGACGTCCCTTGGTGCGTGCGACCTGAGCGTCGATATCGCGGTCGATGATGTCGTTGTAGGTGCAACCGGCGCCGCGCATCACGATGGCACCGATCCCGAACAGGACGATCAGCCGCAGATTGGGCCAGGCGGGCGCCGCGAGACTAATGCCCCACCAGCACGGGAACAGCAGCAGCCATGTGCCGATCGGCCGGTCGAGCCGCATCAGCCGGGCATAGGGACGCGCCGCGGCCGGTAGCCAGCGGTCGACCCATCCGCCGATCGGAATATCGCCCATCAATGTGCGCACGGGTTGCATCGGGGCGAAGCCTAAACCTTGCGTGACGTTGAGAAAAGCGGCGTTGCCACAGATTTGCCCCTCGGTCGTCTCACGGCGCTTTGTGTCGAATCCGCGGCGCGGCCGAGAAGAATCTAAGTCCCTCGGGCGTTACAGCGTCATCAAAAAGACAGTTCGCACGATTGGAATGTGTGATGGACGCAACCGCGCTGGTGCGGCTTGCGGCGAACTCTAACCGACGAGGCTGAAATGGCCATGCAACGTCCAACATTGAAGAGTCTCCTGCTCGCCGCGACCATCGTCGCAGCGCCGATCGTTGCCTTGGCGCCGCAGACCGCGCAGGCCGATCTCGCGATTCAAGTGAATCTCGCGCCGCCGCCGCTGCCGGTTTACGACCAGCCGCCGATGCCGGGCCCAGGCTATATGTGGACGCCCGGCTACTGGGCCTATGCGGATGACGTCGGTTATTACTGGGTGCCCGGCACCTGGGTCGAGCCGCCGGTCGTCGGCGTGCTGTGGACTCCCCCCTATTGGGGCTGGGAGAACGGCGTCTATCTCTTCCATGCCGGCTACTGGGGCCCTCATGTCGGCTTCTACGGCGGCATCGATTACGGCTACGGCTATGGCGGGCGCGGCTATGAAGGTGGGCGCTGGGAACATGGGCGCTTCGCCTACAACCGCGCAGCCAACAATTTCGGCAATGTCCATGTGACCAACGTCTACAACAGGAACGTGACGGTGGTTCATAACAACACCACCCGCGTCAGCTATGTCGGCGGCCATGGCGGTACGCGCGCCCGGCCGACGGCGGCCGAACGGGCGGCCTTCCACGCCCACCATACCGAAGCGCCGGCCGTGCAGAGACAAGCGGCCCAGGCGGCCGCGCACAATCCAGAATTCGCCGCCAAGGCCAACAGAGGCCACCCGACCGTGGCCGCGACAGCGCATCCCGGCCAGTTCCAAGGTGAAGGCGTGACACGCGACCGTCGCGCTGCTCCGGCGAACGCCAGGGCCAATCAGGCTACGCCGGCCAATCAAAATCAGAATCAGCATGAGGATCGGCGCACCGCGGCCCCGGGCGCGGCACAGCATCCGGACGCCCGGCAGGCGCAACGGCCGGGAGCCCCAGGCCCGCATCCGACGGCTGCAGCGCCCAACGCGCAGCAGAAGCCCGGCGCCCAGCGGCAGCAAGAGGCTGTGAAGCCCCCGACTCCGGCGCCACACCCGACAGCGGCCGCGCCGCAAGAGAAGACCGTTCAGCCGCAGCAAGCCCAGAAGCCGGTGACACCGGCACCGCATCCGATGGCGACCGCGCCCAAACCGCAGGCCCAGCCGCAGCAAGCGCAGAAGCCCGTGGCGCCGGCGCCGCATCCGATGGCCACGGCACCCAAGCCTCAGGCTCAGCCGGAGCAGGCCCAGCGGCCCGCTCCGGCGCCGCATGTGGCGACCCAGCGCCCGCCGGTACAGCGTCCTGCGATCGAGCAGCGGGCGTCGCACCAGCCGATGGGTCAGCATGTGCAGCGTCCGCAGGCAGCCCCGCGAATGGCCACTCCGCATCCGCAGGCTGCGCCCCGTCCGCATGCGGCCCCGCAACATGCGGCGCCCGCCGGCAAGGAAGAGAAGGAACATCGTTAAGGCGATCTGATCGGGCGCGGTGTGCATAGCACCGCGCCCGATGACCGCTAGAAACGGTCGAACCGGGCGCGATCGAAATCCTGCAAGGCCGCGCGGTATTCCCGATCGAGCCGCGCCACAAGCTCTCCGACATTTGGGATATCGTCGATAGTGCCGACGCCCTGTCCCGCGCTCCAGACATCGCGCCAGGCTTTCACTTCGTTGGCGCTGCTGCCCGCGACGGCTTGCCCGATCTTGGTCTTGGGTGCCGTCGGCAGGTTGTCGGGATCGAAACCCGCCGCCGTGACGCTCGCGCGCAGGTAGCTTCCGTACACCCCCGAGAAATACGGCGTATAGAGAATGTCCTTCGCCTTCGCATCGAGGATCATCTGCTTGTACTGATCCACCGCGCCCGCTTCGCGGGTGGCGATGAAGCGCGTGCCCATATAGGCCATGTCAGCGCCCATCATCTGCGCCGCCGCGATCGAGCGCCCGGTGGCGATCGCACCGGAGAGGATGATCGGCCCATCGAAAAAACGCCGGACTTCGGCCAGCAGTGCGAAGGGGCTCAAGGTTCCCGCATGCCCGCCCGCGCCGGCGCAGACCAGGATCAGGCCATCAACGCCCTGTTCCAGCGCCTTCTCGGCATGGCGCACGCTGATCACATCGTGGAGCACGATCCCGCCATAGGCGTGGACCGCCTTCACCACATCGCCGGGCGGACTGAGGCTGGTGATGGTGATCGGCACCTGATGACGGATGCAGACCTCGACGTCGTGCGCCAGCCGTTCATTGGTCGGGTGGACGATCTGATTGACCGCGAAAGGTGCGATCGGCTTGCCTGGGTTGGCCTTGGCAGCCGCTTCGAGTTCCGTCTTGGTCCGGACGATCCACTCCTCCAGAATCTCCTGGGGCCGTGCGTTGAGGGCGGGGAATGCACCCACAACGCCCGCCTTGCAGGTCGCGATCACCAGATCGGGCGCCGAGACTATGAACAGCGGCGCGGCGATGACCGGC
>CAZNZI010000063.1:0-3182 GCA_964577475.1 uncultured Rhodospirillaceae bacterium | reverse complement strand
GGCTTCGGCATCAGCGACGATGGGGGCGAACCAATGGGTATCGCTGCGGCCTTCCATCGTGTCGATCTGGTCGGCGCGCTGCAGCGTCTTGTTGATCTTGCGCACCACCTCGGGAACGCTCGACGCCGGATAGAGGCTCTGGTCCGGATACATCTCGCCGGCGTTGTTGGCGTCGGCGGCCACCTGCCAGCCGGAGAGATAGATCGCCTCGAGCCCGGCCTTCACCATCTGCATCGCCTGGTTGCCGGTCAGCGCGCCCAGAGACCGGACGAAGGGGCGCTCATGCAGGAGCTGCCACAGGCGGGCGGCGCCCATCTCGGCCAGGGTGTGCTTGATGCGGACGGAGCCGCGCAGCTTCTCCACATCGGCGGGGGTGAAGTCGCGGCGGATGCCGTCGAAACGGCGGGAGGGGTCGAGCTTTGTCATAACGAACCTCATGTCTGATCGCGTGTTGCGGTGCGATAAGAGAATGATGTAAGGTTCGTGGCATTTCCATAACCACTTGAATTTCAAAATTAAAGCTGAAATTTACAAAACAATACAAATTCGTTAGTATGTAAATCTGTAAATTTTGGAAAAGTCAGTTATGGCCGATATCCGAATGGGCGGGAAGCTGCGGCGGCTGCGGCAGGAGCGGCAGCAGACCCAGGCGCAGATGGCTGAACAGCTCGGCATCAGCGCGAGCTACCTCAATCTGATCGAGAACAACCAGCGGCCGCTGACCGTGCCGGTGCTGCTCAAGCTGGCGCAGCGTTTCGGTGTCGATATCGAGATGTTCAATGCCGCCGACGAAGGCGCGTTGCTGGACGATCTGATGGAAGCCTTTGCCGATCCGCTGTTCGACGCGCAGGGGATCAAGGCGGGCGACCTGAAGGAACTCGTGGCCATCGCGCCGAGTGTCGCGCGCGGGATTCTCAATCTCTACCGCGCGACGCGCGGCTCGCGCATGCCCACACGGCCTGCGGATGCAGCGGATGTCAGCGACGATGGCGAACTCGAGGTGCCATCGGGCATGCCGTCCGAAGAAGTCTCGGATTTCCTCGCGCAGAACAACAACCACTTCGCGAGCCTCGAACAGGCGGCACAAGCGCTCTGGACCGGGCAAGGGCTCTCGGTCGAGACGCTGTACCAGGACCTCACCCGCGTGCTGACGATGCAATACGCCGTCGATGTCGCGGTGATGCCGGCCGCGGCGATGGGCCATGTGTTGCGCGAGTACAAACCGCTGCAGCGGCGGCTCTGCCTTTCCGAGCTTCTGCCGATCAGCAGCCGCACCTTCCAGCTCGGCCATCAGATCGCGATGCTGGGTTCGCGCGACGCGATCGACAAGCTGGCGGCCAAAGGCAAGTTCACCACCGACGAGGCCGATATCCTCGCCCGCCAGGCGCTGGCCAATTATTTCGCCGGCGCGGTGATGATGCCCTACGACCGTTTCCTCGAAGCGGCGCGTGACACGCGGCACGATCTCGATGTGCTGCAACACCGCTTCGGCGCGAGTTTCGAGCAGGTCTGTCACCGGCTGACGACCTTGCGCAAGCCAGGCGCGGAGGGTGTGGCCTTCCACCTCATCCGCGTCGACATCGCCGGCAATATCTCGAAGCGCTTCTCGGCTTCGGGCATCCGCATCGCCCGCTTCGGCGCCGCCTGTCCGCGATGGAATGTCTATGACGCATTCTCGACACCCGGCATGCTGCGCGTGCAGGTGAGCCAGATGCCCGACGGCGCCGCGTTCTTCTGTGTCGCGCGCACCATCGCGCCGGCCGGCCGTCCCGCGACGCGCGGGCCTTACGGGCCGCGCGTCAGCCAGCTCGCGATTGGGTTGGGGTGTTCGGTGGCCCAGGCCCGCGAGTTGATTTACGCCGACGGCGTCAACGTCGATGATCCGCAAGCGATGAACCCGATCGGTGTCAGCTGCCGGATCTGCGAGCGCACCAATTGCGTCGACCGCGCCATGCCGGCGCTGCACCACAAGCTGGAGATCGACGAGAACAAACGCGGCGTGTCGGCCTACACGCTGTCGGATTGAGGCTGTTGGGAAGAACGAGGCGAGGAAGTAATCCAGGTATTGGGGTTGGGGGGAGTCCAATGCTAACGCGGTTTTATCGCTTTCTCTTCGGCGACGTGCCCGTTGAAATTCCGAGTTCCTTCCCCCTCAACGAGTCCGTCGAGCGCCTAAAAGGCGCAACCCGCAACATATTCTTTGTACTGTTTGCTCAAGTCGTGGTGGGGCGCGTAACGCCCAAAAGTGTCCGCCTCGTACGATCGATCCCGTTTGTAGGAAACAGCTTCAAGCCAATTTTTGTCGGGCAATTCGTTGAAGTCGATGGTCGCGTCGTCCTCAGGGGACGATTTACGATGTTTCAGTTCAGCAAGATATTCATGTCGATCTGGCTCGGCTTCCTATTTTTGTGGACTTGCGCAACTGCGGCATTCGTTCTCTTGAGTTTTGCAGGCGTGACACAAGTGCCGTCTGATCAGCAATTTGCCTACTTCTTTCCCTTCGCCGGTGCGGGGATGATCGTCGTCGGCATCTTGTTTGTCCGATTCTGTTGGTGGTTGTCGAGCAGCGACATGACGTATCTATCGAATCGCATCGTCAACGCGATCCAATTGAGTCGTCACGATCACTAGCCTCGTTGCGCTCAATGTTGGCGCGCGTCACGCCGTCTTCTGCACCTTCAAGTTGAGCCGCTCCATCATCTCCTGACGCATCAGATATTTCTGCACCTTGCCCGTCACGGTCATCGGGAAGGCGTCGGAGAAGTGGATGTAACGCGGCACCTTATAGTGCGCGATCTGGCCCTTGCAGAAGGCCTGGATCTCCTCGGCGTTGGCGGTCTGACCCGGCTTCAGCTTGATCCAGGCACAAAGTTCCTCGCCGTATTTGTCGTCGGGCACGCCGATCACCTGAACATCGGCCACTTTCGGATGGCGATACAGGAATTCTTCGATCTCGCGCGGATAGATGTTCTCGCCGCCGCGGATCACCATGTCCTTGATGCGGCCGACGATGTTGCAATAGCCCTCGGCATCGATCGTCGCCAGGTCGCCGGTGTGCATCCAGCCGGCGGGGTCGATCGCCTCATTGGTCTTCTCCTCGTCGTCCCAATAGCCCAGCATCACCGAATAGCCGCGGGTGCAGAGTTCGCCCGGCTCGCCCGGTGCCACGATGCGGCCCTCGG
>CAZNZI010000062.1:0-3271 GCA_964577475.1 uncultured Rhodospirillaceae bacterium | reverse complement strand
TATAGATGACCGGCTTATGGTCCGCCGCGCGCGCGGCCGTTCCACCCGCAGCCAGAGCCAACAGCGTCGCCAGAGCGAGGAGCAGCCGTCGGGTCATTCGGCGGCCTCCGGCGCTGCGTCGAGTTCATCGAACCTGTCTTCGGGCTTCACGCCGAGCACCAGAAACACGACACTGAAGATCACGGCGCAGACGACACTCACGGCACCCAGGATCGCCATCGCATCAGCGGAAGATCCGAGCGCCGCCACCAGCGCCGCGGCGACGATCGATCCCAATGCCGCGCCGATACGTTCGACCAGACGGAACAAGCCCAACACCGCCGTGTGACCGTGCTCGGCGATTTCTTGGGTACAGACCTGGCCGACCAGCGCGATCTGCGGCGAGATGCTCATCGCCTGGCCGATGCCCAAGCCCGCGACGCCCACCAGAACCGCATCGATATTGGCGGTGAAGAGCACGGGCAACATTCCTGCACCCGCGACGATCCCGCCCAGTCCCACCATCAGCCCGTGGCATTTCAGCCGGTCGACGATTGCGGCAAAGACGGGGGTCAGGACCAGGCTCGGGATGCCGTAGGCCATGACGATGCGACCGATCTCGGCCTGACTCGCACCGAGATCGGTCAGCACCATGGGCACCAGGAAGAACAGGAACCCGGTCAGCAACAGCTTGGCGGGGATTGCGGCGAAGACCAGCAGAGTGACGAAGCGCGGGTTGCGCAGCCCCACCGTCAGGTTGAGCAGCCGGCCCCGCTCCTGTTCCTCGCCGCGGCGCCGCTCGTGACGGCGCAGGATCGATTGGCCGAGAATACCGGCGGTCAGCGCCACCACCGCGCCCAGGACGAAGACAAGCTGATAGCCGACGCGGTCGGCGAGGATACCGCCGATGGCCGGTGCGCAGACTTCCGACACCATGATCGCGCCAACGAACAGCGAGATGCCGCGCGCGCGGTCGTTGTCGCCGGTGTTGTCGATGACGAAGCCCTGGCATGCCATGAACATGGTGGCATAACCGGCGGCCGTGATCATGCGCCAGACGGTGAAGTCGTAGATCGAATAGGGCACGGCGGCGCCAGCCAAGCCGATCACCATCGCCGCCGCGCCGATCAGGAAGGTGCGGCGCCGGCCAATGCGATCGGACCAACGGCCCGCGATCGGCATCCCCACCGCCACCACGAACATGAAGGCGGCGATCGGCAGACCCGAGAGGAAGTCAACCGTCTGGCCCGTCGCCCAGGACGGCACGATCCCCTTCACCATCACCGGCAAGAAGGGCCGCGACAGCATCTCGGCGAACATGAAGAGGAAGGTGAGGATGCGCACCTGCACCACCGGCGGATGACGCCGCACCAAGGGGCGGCCGTTGGCGGCAAATTGGAAGCGCGCATGGAGCTTCGCGAGCTGCTCGACGATCCTGGCCGTCAGTCGCGGGCGCACGACATCGACCGCGCGCGCCAGGCCCGAGGCGCTGTCGTTGACCCTGGCGACGATGCCGTTGGCGCGTTCGGCCAGGGACTTCAGATCGCGGTTGCCGGTGCTGGCGATCTCGCGGAAGTCGCCTTGCCCCATCCCGGTGAGGATCGTCCAGATCTGCATCAGCGGCTCTTGCAGGCTGGCCGACATGATGAACAGCAGAACCTCGAATGCGACCAGCAGCGAGATGATCACGACGATGATGATATCGAGGCGGATTTCGTCGACGCGCGCATCGATGAAGTCCTGGCTGATGGCGACATCGAGCACGCCGTAATGGATACCGTGCCGGTCGAGCGGCACCACCGTAATCGAATAAGCCGTGCCTTTGGCCCGCACGGTGCGGTTACGGATCTTGCCGTCGAATGCAGCGTCGTCGTGCAGCAGTTGCGCGGCGCTCGAGGCCGGCAGGCCGACCGAATTGGCGACCGATCCGTCCTTGCGCAACAGCACGAGCCACGAGATGTCCCGGTTGGCCGCGCGGACCTGGTCGAAATAGTCGTCAACCCCTTCGAGCCGGTCGAAAGGAATACCCTGGTCGACCGCATCGAGCAGCTTGTCCTGGATCGAAAGCGCGATCGTTCCGGCCTTGCGGTTCATTTCGGGCGGAAGCTGCTCCTCGAACAGCCCCCAGTCGAAAATCGACAGCGCGATCTGACTGAGCAGCGCCATGCCCAGAACCAGAGCGAAGATCGCGCGGATCGTATGGGTGACGGGCATCTTCATCGGCCCGTTCCCCCGCCGAGACGTTCGACCTCGCCGGCCACTGCGGCAATCTCGCCGAGCGCCGTGTCGCCCATGCGACGGGCCGCGTCGAAAGCGGACGCGCCATCGCCCGTGCCGTCTCTTAGCGCCGCATCGGCCTGGCCGATTTCGCGCCGCGCGCGCCGGATCAGGATGCTGACGCCGAGCCAGTTGAGCAGCGCAGTCGCCAACCCGGCGACCAGGGCGGCTAACCCAAGCTTCTCGGCCATCACGCGCAGCATCTGCATGCGCGTTTCGCGCGAATAGAGTACTGCGATTCCGCCAACCGTCTGGCGGATGTCGTTGGAAAGGCGCGTGCCGGACACGGCCACGTCGTCCTCGACCGCGGTCCAGTTTGCGTCGCGGTTGTTCAGCGCCACCACCCAATTGACCGGCACGCTGGAGATCGCCGCGTTGAAGGGAACCTTGCCGGTGCGATAGAGAATGCGGCCGTCATCATTGAACACGACAATGCCGTAGATCTGAGGTTCGCGCTGAGCCTCGTCGTCGATGACGGTCTGCGCCGTCACCATGCCGGGCAGGGATACGCCGAGGTCGAGGCTGCCTTCGATCACGGTCTTGAGATCGCCGGCGACGAACGCGAAGCGCGACGCTTCGAGTTCAGTGA
Source organism: uncultured Rhodospirillaceae bacterium (assembly GCA_964577475.1). GTDB lineage: Bacteria > Pseudomonadota > Alphaproteobacteria > Rhodospirillales > Magnetospirillaceae > JASHSH01. Next base: position 426 of record CAZNZI010000062.1, on the reverse strand, counting down.
AAGTGCGAAGAAACTTCCCGTAATTGAGGAATGCCGACAACCCGACGGCAAGCCCGGTGACGAACATCACCGGCACAATAATTCGGCCTTGCAGGCCCAGACGCATACGGGCCACCCCTTCGCGCGCTTCGTATCGTGATCAACCAATGCTAGCAGGCCCTTCATGCCATGGGAACCCGCGCGGCGGCTGTGACCAGAATCGTGGACGAAAAGGTCATCGGACTGTAACCTCGGGCCTATACCGGATTTCGGCTAAGGATAGTCATGCCTCCCGCCGCGCGACTCGGTGACATGGTTCAGCAGACGGCTCCGCATTGTCATGCGCCGATGCATCCGGCTGCGCCCGTGCCAACGGCCGTACCCCATCCCGGATTGCCTCTGGCGATCATCAAGGGCGAAGCAACCGTGATGATCAGCAATATGCCG
>CAZNZI010000061.1:0-4002 GCA_964577475.1 uncultured Rhodospirillaceae bacterium | reverse complement strand
CCAAGGTGAAGATCGTCGGTGCAGACGGGTTCCCCTCGGCCTATTCACGTATCCGCAAGGACGAGTATCAGGTCGCGACCTGCCCGCAGCCGCAGACGGAACTGGGTTATCAGGCGGTCGATGAAATGGTGCGTGCCATGGCCAAGCAGCCGGCCAGCGGTTATGCGCCGGACGTCTATATCGTGGAAAAGGGTAATGTCGACAAATACGGTGGCGACCACGACATGTTTGTCCCCGAGAACGGTTTCGCCGACAAGTATGTGAGCCTCTGGAAGTAAAGAACGGCGGCGCGCGCGGGATCTTCCGCGCGCGCCATCCGGAGCGCAGAATAGCGGTTCCGGCTATGATGCGCCGGTGAGCGCGGCGGATCGACAAGCCGCTGCCGCCGAGCGAGAAAATGGGGGCATCGATTTCGAGCTGGCTGACACGGGCTTTGTCGCGAAACGCATTGGTGGTCGTGCTCGTTTTGCTTCTGGTCGTCTTCACGGCGCTGCTGCCCGATACCTTCCCCACCGCTTTCAACTTCCGCACCATCCTTAGCGAAAAGTCGGTCGTGGCACTTCTGGCGCTCGCGGTGTTGGTGCCGCTATCGGCCGGACACTACGATCTCTCGGTCGGATCGCTGCTCGGCCTGACGCACATCCTGGTGATCGGACTTCAGATCAAGAATGGCTGGCCGTGGGGCGCGGCGGTTGCCGCAGGCGTCGTCGCCGGCGGTGTCGTCGGCGCGGTCAACGGCATTCTGATCACGCGGTTCCGGGTCGGCTCCTTCATCGCGACGCTCGGCGTCGGCACGGTGATCTACGGCATCGGCCTCTGGTACACCGGCGGCGAGCAGGTGAACGGCGAACTGGCCGATGGCTTTCTCGCCATCGCTTCGGCGCTGTACGGCATTCCGCTTCCCGCCATCATCACCCTGATCATCGCGATCGCGATGGCGCTGATCTACGGCTACCTTCCCGTCGGCCGGTACTTCTACGTCATGGGCGACAACGCGCGCGCGGCCGAACTCGTCGGGATTCCGGTCAAGCGCTTCACGCTCTTCGCCTTCATCGCGTCAGGCGCGCTGGCCGGCATTGCGGGGGTGATTCTGGCGGCGGAACTGCGGGTCGGGCAGAGCGCGGTCGGGCCGGAATATCTGCTGCCTGCTTTCGCCGCGGTGCTGTTCGGCGCGACCTCCATCGATCCGGGCCGCGTCAACATCTGGGGTACGGTCTTGGCGGTCCTGGTCTTGGCGGCTGCCGTCTCCGGCCTGCAGCAGGAAGGCGCCGAAGCATTCGTCGAGCCTCTGTTCAATGGCGGCATGCTGATCGTCGCCGTCGCGATCGCGGCACATGTGACGGCCCGGCGCCAAGCCGGGGCGAAAACCGCCAAGCCGCACAGCGCGGATTAAGGGGTTGCGCTCTAGTGGACTGCGGCGCCCATTTCGCGCGACGCGGCGCGGGTGAGGCTGTCGACCGTCAGATCGCCGCGGCCCAGTTCCAGGGTGGGTCTGCCGCGATCGAAGACCAAGGCGCGATGGCAGATGCGAGCCACTTCCTCGAAGTCGGAAGAGATCAGCAAGATGGCCAGTCCGTCCGCCAGCGCGGCGACGAGCAGGTCGTAGATCTCGGCCTTGCTGCCGACATCAACGCCGATGGTCGGTTCTTCGAGGATAAGGACGCGGCATCGGGCTTCGATCCAGCGCGAGACCACCGCTTTCTGCTGATTCCCGCCGGACAGCGTGAGGATCGGCCGTTCGGGATCGGCCGGGCGCATCGACAGGCGACGCAGCACATCGGTCGCCTGGGCGCGCTCGGCGCGCCGGACGATCGGACGGAACATGCCGGCGCCGACCAGCAGCGGATTCATGTACAGATTCTCGCGCACGGTCAGGCTGGGGGCCAGGCTTTCCTCGCGCCGTTTGCTCGACACGAAGCCGATGCCATGTGTCGTCGCGGTACCTGGACCCGACGTCGCGACGGACGTGCCGAGCAGTGCGACACGCCCGGCATCGAGGGGAATATCGCCAAAAATCGCGCGGCCGACCGTATCGTGTCCGGCGCCACGCAGGCCTACCAGCCCCAACACCTCGCCCTCGGCGATGGCGAAGGAGACGGGCCCCGCGCCGCCGGCGGTCAGGTCCTCGACTTGCAACAACGCCCCGGCGCGGGGAGAGGGCAGTTCGTTCGAACGTTCCTCCAGCCGGCGGCCGACGATGGCCTCCACGACCTGCTGCAACTTGAGATCGGCGAGGGCGCTGGTGAGGATCTTCCGACCATCCCGCAACACGGTGACGCGGTCGGCAACGCGGAAGACCTCGTCAAGGCGATGCGTCACATAGATGACGCCGATCCCCTGTGCGCGCAGCATCCGCAAGGCATCGACCAGCCGCGCCACATCGGCCTCGGGGAGGGCCGCCGTCGGTTCGTCGAGCACGACCAGGTCGGCCTGCACCGCCAGCGCACGGGTGATCGCGACGATCGATTTGGCGGCGGCGGAAAGATCCCCGACGCGCGCCCCCGGAGCGATGCCGCCGCCGAGCCGTTCGAGCAGCTCCGCGGCGGTACGTTCCGCTGCCGCCCAGTCGATGAGTCCGCGCCGTGACGGATACCCCGCCACGAGCGCGATATTCTCGGCCACCGTCATTTGGTCGACCAGGCCGAGGTCCTGGTGGATGAAGGCAATCGCCGGCCGCCCGGCGCGCGACGACACCATCTCGACCGTGCCCGAATCGGGCGGATGGAGTCCGGCAAGCACCTTGATGAAGGTGGACTTGCCGGCGCCATTCTCTCCGATCAGCGCGTGGATCTGACCGGGCATCAGGGTGAAGTCGAAGGCGTCGAGCGCCATGGTCGCGCCGAAGGACCGGGTGAGTCCCCGGACCGTCAGCAGCGGCGCGATTTCGGCGTCGCCGCCTTCGATCGGCATCGAGAGGCGCGACTTATTTGACGCCCCACAGTTTCAGATAAACGCTGCGGAAATCGAACGGCACGGTCTGCTCGGCCCGGCCCTCGCCGGTGCAACCCGCGCCGGTCATGAGATAGGTCGGGACGTTCTCCTTTACCGGCGGCTGGCCGGCGAAGGCGCGGTTGAGCAGATCGACCGCGCCCCAGCCGACCCAGGTCTGCATCGTCACCGCGATGGCGCCGACGCTGCCCTGCTTGCACAGCAGGATCTGCTGCTTGTTGCCGTCGTAGCCGACCACTTTCACGTCTTCGCGGTGGAGGCTTTTCAGCACCGGCGCGATCAGCCCGTCGACGCTGCCATAAGGCGTTACGATGTAATTCAGCGACTTGCCGAAACGGGCATTGGCGCTCTGAACCTGCTGCGCCATCTGCGTCTGGTTGATCAGCGTCATGACGCTGAGGTTCGGATCGGACAGCAGCTTGCAGGTCTTGCACTTGGCAAGCTCCTGCACCACGCCGTCCTCGCGCAGCTTGATGCCGGGAAACTCGTCGTCGCGGAACACCAGCACGCCGGCCTTGCCGTTGCTTCGGGCGATCATCCAGTCGGCGAGCATGTTGCCCTGAAAGAACCACTGGTGCTCGTTGTCGGCGAAGAGCAGCGGGTCGTGGGTGATGACGTTGGCGGAGCTGACGACCGGGACTTTCTTTTCCTTGGCGTAACGCAGCCCGTCCTGGATCAGCGGCACCGGCAGCGCGATGTTGATGATGCCGTCCGCGCCGTTATTGACGGCGGTGCGGATCGCCGCGTTGTAGACCGCGACGTCGCCTTTGCCGTCGACGATGGTCGGCTCCCACCCGATCGCCTTCGCCGCCTCCGCGGTGCCTGCCGCGTCGATCGAACAGTCCGAAGCCTGGAGGCACGAGATGATGGTGACCTTCTTGCCCTTCACCGCATGCGGCGAACTGGTCGGGCCGTGCCATTCGTTCGGCGTGACCGAATTCTTCGCGGTCGCGGCCTTCGCCGCGGCCACTTCCGAATCGGCGTCCGCCGCGTAAGCAGCGCCGACGACAAACAAGGAAAATGCGCCAAGCAAGGCGCATCCCGCCCCGCGGG
>CAZNZI010000060.1:0-10263 GCA_964577475.1 uncultured Rhodospirillaceae bacterium | reverse complement strand
TGGGGCCGCCGTCACCGGCGGTCTGACCAGTGCCGCGCTGGTGCAGTCGTCACCCGGCGCGGCGATGGCTTCGCCGTCACGCTCCCTCCATGGGGTCGACGGGTTCGAGGCCGACGTGGTCTCGGCCAGCCGTTCCGACTTCCCGTTCCGCAAAGGCGGCCCCGGCCCCCTCTATTGGAGTACCTACGGCTACAGCAACGCGAAGAACGCCCAGATCCCCGAGTCGGTCTGGAAGGCGAATATCGACTGGGTCGCCGAAGAGCGCGCCAAGCTCGACGATGTCAGCAAGCCGAACCTGATCTATCCGTACTGGCACCAGGTGTTGACCGCCAAGGACCGGTTCGGGCCCAACGATCAGGTTCTGCTCGGCGGCTATCTCAAAATGTGAGCCCGCGGCCCTCGCGGTCCGATCGCGGGGGCCTTTTCTCTTTCCGCCTTTTCTTCCGTTGGGGGCGACATGGAATACCGGCAACTGGGCCGTTCCGGCCTGCGCATCTCGGTCCTGGGTCTCGGCACCGCGGGCTTCACCAACCGCGCCGATATGAAGATGATCGGCAGCACCAATGTGCCGACCGCACGGCGGATGATCGATGCGGCCCTCGACAAGGGCATCAATTGGATCGACACCGCCAATGCCTATTCGCGCGGCGTGTCGGAGGAATTCACCGGCGAGGCGCTGGGCGCGAAACGCGATCAGGTGCTGCTGTTCTCGAAGGTCCGATTCCCGATGGGCGACGGGCCGAACGACAAAGGCCTCTCGCGCTTCCACATCTTGCGCCAATGCGAAGCCAGCCTGAAGCGGCTGAAGACCGACCACCTCGATCTTTATCAGGTCCACGAATGGGACGGGCTGACGCCGCTGGACGAGACGTTGCACGCGCTCGACACCTTGGTGCGCGACGGCAAGGTGCGCTACATCGGCTGCTCCAATTACTCGGCCTGGCATGTGATGAAGGCGCTGGCACTGTCCGGCAGCCATCTCCACCAGCGCTTCATCAGCCAGCAGATTCACTACACGCTCGAAGCGCGCGAGGCGGAATACGAACTCGTGCCCCTGTCGCTCGACCAGGGCCTCGACATCCTCGTCTGGAGTCCACTGGGCGGCGGGTGGCTGACCGGCAAGTTCCGCCGCGGCCAGGCGATCCAGGAGGGCACGCGCGTCGCGATGAAGTTTCCCGAGCCGCCGATCTACAACCAGGAGCGGCTGTGGGCCATCATCGACACGCTGGTCGCCGTGGCCGAGGCGCGTGGCGCGACGCCCGCACAGGTAGCGCTGGCCTGGCTGCTGGGCCGGCCCGGCGTGACCGGCATTGTCGTGGGCGCGCGCACCGAGGCCCAGCTTGCCGAGAATTTCGGCGCCGCGGATATCACGCTGACGGCCGGGGAGCGCACCAAGCTCGACGAGGTGAGCAAGCCCAATCTCATCTATCCGTACTGGCATCAGGTGCTGACGGCGAAAGACCGCTTCGGTCCGGCCGACCAGGGCCTGCTCGGCGGTTACCTCAAGATCTGAGATGAAACACGCCTTCACGCCTCGCGACGACCGTGACGTTTTTCTGGCCCCGCTCGATGTCCATGCCGAAGACATCGATATGAACGGGCATGTCAACAACGTCGTCTATGTGAAGTGGCTGCAAGATGCAGGTACGGCCCATTGGCTGGCGCGCATGCCGGAAGAAGATCGCGCGCCCTGGTCGTGGGTGGCGGTCCGTCATGAGATCGACTATCTCGCGCCGCTGCGCCTGGGCGAGAAGGTCCATGCCCGCACCTGGGTCGGCGACGCCCATGGTCCGCGCTTCGACCGTTTTGTGCTGATCGAGAAATCCGACGGCACGGTCTGCGCGCAAGGCCATACCGACTGGGTGCTGGTCGATGCCAAGACCATGCGCCCCGCACGCATTTCCCAGGCGATGATCGCGCCCTTCGCGAAATAGCGGCCGCGGCGTCCTGTCAGAACGCGCGGCCCGGCGAATCGGACGCGATGCCGGGCATGTTCTCCGCCGCAAGTTCGCCCTCCGCACCCGCGGCAAGCCCATCGCCATCCGCGCCGTCGGCGACCCACGGCAGCGCCGGCTCGCCGAAGCGGGCCGATCCCGGGCGCACGTCGCCGACGATGATCCTGCCGTTGATCGCGTAGATGACTAACGCCACGTCCGCCTTCCGTTCCGGCCATGGGGGTTAGGGGGCCCGACCAGCCCGAAAGACGGACGTGACCTCATCCGCGCCACCGTGAAGCCATGACGAATCCGGTGGCGCGGATGCAGGGGCTAGGCCGACACACTCAGGGTGCTGCCCAGGTTCGAGGTATCGAAGAGTTGCGACTGGATATCGAGCATCTTGGCGATGTACTGCTCGAAATTGGCCGCGAAAGTATTGCCGGTCGAACTCGTGCTGCTCGTCGCGTCGGTGCTGTTCGACGCAGCCGATGCGGGCTGATCGATGGTGATCGTCGTGCCGTCGGCATAGCTGATCGTCGTCGTGCTCGAACCATCGCTGTTGGTCGTGCTCGAACTGGTGCCGCTCGACGCGGACTCGCCGAAGAGCGCGAGAAGCGAGTCGGTCGCGTTGGTGGAGTCGGTCGAATTGGAGGAGTCCGTGCTGTTGCCGAACAGCGCCGAGAGGATATCGCCGCCACCGCCATGACCGTGATGATGATGGCCTCCACCGACACCCCCGGGCCCTCCGGGAGGCGGGCCGCCGATATCGGCGGGCGTCAGCGACGCGGTGAACTGACTGAGGCCGATGCCGTTCGCGGTGCCGTCGGTGCTGTTGCTCGAACCGGCGAGCTGGGAATAGAGCGCATCGGCGCTGTTGGCCGTGCTGCCATTGCTGGTAAAGGCGTTCTCGAGTTCTGACTGCGAAATCTCACCGTCGCCGTCGCTGTCGATCGCGGAGAACAGGGCCTGAGCGATCGGATCGGACGATTGCGTGGTGTCGGTCGCGTTGACGACAGCGGTGGTCGCCGTGCCGCCGGCACTCGTGGTGGCCGTCGAAGACGAACCGGTCGATTGTGCTTCGAGGAAAGAGAGCAGCGAGGCGAGCATGCCGGGACCGAAGGAGATCCCGCCGCCGCCCGTCGGCGTGCTGTCGGAAGACGGGCCGGTATCGCTGCTGTCGTCGCTGCCGGCGGTGCCGAACAGTTGTGCCGTGGCGGATTGGCCCGTCGTGTCGGTCGCGTTGGTGCTGTTGGCCGGACCGGCCGAATTGGTTGAGTTGGCGTTGACGTAATTCGCCAGCAACTGCTGCTGCAGTTTGGCGAGCAGGTCCGATGCTCCGGTGCCGCTGATGGTGGACATGACGTGTCCCTCTCGTTGCCGTCTCGCGATGCCGCCCGAAACCGGGTGACGCGACTTAAACGGAAGGACGGAGGCGGCTCCTGCGCGGTGCGCGGAAAGTTTTTTGTAACAACGCGGTCAGGCGAATGCGGCCTTCAGCATAGCGGGGGATGACGCCATCGACCTCTTCCCGTGCTCGGGCTCGAGCAGTGCTTCGGTCAGGGTCGTGCGCAGGTGACGGCGGCCGCGGACCAGAAGCGATTCCATCGTGCCGACCGAGACACCCATCGCCGCCGCGGCCTCGGCGCATTCGAGGCCGTCGCAGACGACCAGACTCAACGCGGCCCGCTGGCGCGGCGGCAGCACCGCGACGGCGCGCACCACAGCCTGGGCCAGTTCACGCTGGCCGACGATGCTTTCGGGATTGGGATCGGCGGCGACCACCTCGGCCGCATGCTCGATCGAGACGCTGAGCCGCGTGGCCTTGCGCATCTGATCGAGGCAGAGATTGACGACGACGCGGTAGAGCCAGCTCGTCACGCGCGCCTCGCCCGCGCGCCAGCGATCGGCCGTTTTCCAGACGCGCATGAAGGCGTCCTGCACCACTTCTTCGGCGTCGGCGTCGTTGCGCAACAGGTGATTGGCGATCGACAGGCATCGTCCGCCATGGCGGCGGCAGAAGACGCTGAAGGCTTCGCGGTTGCCCGCCCCGATCATCCGCATCAGGTCGAGATCGTTGGCGTCACTATGATCGCTGCGCCGCGCGACCCGCGAAGACGGCGCGGTCCCGGCGTGAATATCCTCGAGATCCGGTATCGTGAAACCGGCTTCGAGCAGCAACGTCATGCGAGACCCGCCCTTGCGTGAACGCCAGCCCCCTGACGTTCTTCACGCAGCGGCGATGCAAGGCGAAGGCCAGCACAGGGAAATCTTTTCCCCCAATGAATCCAACACGAATTTTTAACCGGTCCGGGTCCATCCTGTAGGCTGACACCGCCCCTCGGCAAAACTTGCCGGGCCGGATCTGCCGAGTGCATCCGTAACCCCGTTCAACGCACCGCCTCGCGACCGTCTTCACGCTCCCCGGACAACACGCCGCGCCGGCCGGCCGCGGGTACAACCCGATCCATCGCGGGCACAGCTTAAGCGTGTAAAGCGAGATGTCCGTCTCGGACTTTGGGCACTTTGCCGCCGTTTTCCCCACGCACTTCCCACGATTTTTTCCCGTGCGGTGGCGGCAGCGCGCCCGCATCATGCCGAGCGCCGCAGCGAGCCCTCAATCGGTGCCGCGCATGTTGCGTGTCCGGGCAATTTCCGCTTTATTCAGCGCGGCATAGAACCAAGCAGGTCCCGTCCGAATGCCCGGCGCTCCCCTTCTCCCTGGCGACTTGGCCAGCCAGCTCGCTTTTCCCAAAGCGACGGTGACGAACCGCATTCGGGAATGCGTCGAGCGGGGGAACGAACTTCTGAATGCGCGCGCTGACGGACCGGTCGCGTTCAACACGTTCCGCGCCAACCGCACCAAATGGGACGACCAGAACCGCGAGGTTCTGCGCCGCCTGTTCAAGTCCGATGCGGTGCGCCTGACCTACGACAAAACCGGCCATGTTCCGCCTGGCGCCGCGAGCCCCGCCCTCGAGATGCAGCGCCTGCGCGACTCGGTCAGCGACAAGATCGACCTGCTGCAGTCGGTGCTCGACCAGCTGGAGGGCGGCGCGGCCTCCTCGGCGGGCAGCGACGCGGCCCGCGCGACCGGCGGCAAGACCCCCGTTTTCATCGTCCATACCGATGAACCGGCGCTCGCGCGCACGGTGGCGCGCTATCTCGAAAGCCAGCGCTTCGCGCCGGTGATCGTTTCGAGCAAGCCCTCCGAGGGCGAGATCGGCGTCATGCAGATGGAAGCCTATCGCGAAGTGCGCTTCGCGGTGGTGCTGGTGGCCGGCGATCAGGTCAGCAGCACGGCCTCCTTCGGCGGGACGCCCGAGCGCGTGCCCCACGGCGAGTCGCTGCTCTGGCTCGGCTATGTGGCGGGTCGCATCGGCCGCAAGCGGGTCTGCGCCCTCTACCAGCCCGGCCTCCCGGTCCCAGGCAAGGATCTCGGCATGCGCGGCGTCGAATACGACGACGCGGGTGCCTGGAAGACACTCCTCACCAAGCGCATCGAAACCGCAGGCGAAGACGGCTGAACGGCGGTTGCAGACGAGTCATTTGCTCGCTGCCGCTCACATCACCCCTCACCCTGCCCTCTCCCGCAAGGAGAGAGGGTTTCGATTTTTTTGCTCCCTCTCCCCTTGCGGGAGAGGGTTGGGGTGAGGGTTTAGCCTCTCTCAGTAAACCGACGGGACGTACATTTCCTTCGGGATCGGGTCGCGGTGGTAGTCGGGGTTGTGCTCGCGCGGCGGCAGGACGACGGGCTGGTGCTGGACTTCCTGATAGGGGATCACGCTCAGCAGGTGGCTGATGCAATTGAGCCGCGCGCGCTTCTTGTCGACCGCCTCGACCACCCACCAGGGCGCTTCGGGGATGTGGGTCCGGAGCAGCATCTGCTCCTTGGCCTTGGTGTAGAGCTCCCAGCGGCGGCGGGATTCGAGATCCATAGGCGAGAGCTTCCACTGCTTGATCGGGTCGTGGATGCGCATCTGGAAGCGCAGGTGCTGCTCTTCGTCGGTGATCGAGAACCAGTACTTCACAAGGACGATGCCCGATCGCACCAGCATCTTCTCGAACTCGGGCACCGAGCGGAAGAACTCCTCGAGGTCGGTGTCGGAGCAGAACCCCATCACCCGCTCGACGCCGGCGCGGTTGTACCAGGAACGGTCGAACAGCACGATCTCGCCGCCGGCCGGCAGATGGGGGACATAGCGCTGGAAATACCACTGGCTCTTCTCGCGCTCGCTGGGCGCGGGCAATGCGGCCACCCGGCAGACACGCGGGTTGAGACGCTGGCTGATGCGCTTGATCGCGCCGCCCTTGCCGGCCGCGTCGCGGCCTTCGAAGATCACCACCACCTTCAGTTTCTGCTTCACCACCCAGTCCTGCAGCTTCACCAGCTCGCTCTGGAGGCGGAAGAGTTCCTTGAAGTACTGATGGCGCGCGGCGGTATCCGGAAGGCCCCCGTCAATGCCGCCATCGGCTCCGGGCCCGCCGGGATGGTCGGCATGTTCCTTGAGCAGCCGGGCCAGGCGCTCATCGTCGATCTCCATCTCCAGTTCCTCGTCGAAACTGTCAGCGATCTCCTCCTCGATGCGGGCATCGAGATCGGCGGCGCTGTGGGCCGAAGCGGTCATGGCGGATATCCCCCGGTTGGTCTCGCAGCGCATTCTCCCCGCTCCAAGGGCAAGCGCAAATTGCCGTTTGATGACGGTCAAAAATGCGGAAAGGCCAATCTGGGCAACGATGTTGCACCGCTTTTCGAAGGATCCCGCGCCGTCCGTTACGCGGTGAAACCGAACCCGCCACAATGTGGAAACAATGCCGATCTACCCTACATACCATGCGAGACGCGCCCACCGCGGGGCCCAGAGGGGCACGCGCCCGGGCCGCGTCCAGTGAGGAGTGAACAATGAAACGCCGTCTTGCTTTCCTTCCGGTCTTCCATCGGGCCTGGATCGCGGTGGCCACGGCCGTATTGCTGGCAAGCTGCACCGTGGTGCCGGCCCCGGCCACCTATTCCTATCAGCAGACCGCCTGTCCGCCAGGCGTGACCGCCCAAGCCGCGCCCCCGGCGCAGAACGGCCAGCCGGCGGCTCCCGCGCCCGGCCCGGCGGCCTGCTACACCGCCGTGCCGAACAGCTACACCTACAACTACTACCCCGCCACCTACCCGGCCTATGGCTATCCCTACGGCTATTACGGCCCCGCCTATCCGGCCTATTACGGCCCGACGGTGGGGATCGGCTTCGGGTTCGGCGGCGGCTGGCATCGCCACCACCACCACTGGTAAGCCGCGCCTTCCAGCCTGAATCGGGCCGGCCCCTCCAAGGGACCGGGCCTTTTTCATGCGCTCCGACAAGGTGGCCTGACACAACGGTAAGAGCAGGCTAGGCTCGCTCCTGATAAGACGATCAACACCGATCGCCCGAAAAGGACTGGGGAGTGTTCACACATGATCTATGAGTTGCGGATCTACCGCGCGATGCCCGGCAAGCTGCCGGCCCTGCTGTCTCGCTTCGAGAACCATACGCTGCGCCTGTGGGAACGCCACGGCATCAAGCAGGCCGGCTTCTGGACGACGGTGGTCGGCGAATCCCATCTCGACCTGCACTATTTCCTGGCCTGGGAATCGATGGGCGACCGCGAGAAGAAGTGGAACGCATTCCAGTCCGATCCGGAATGGCAGAAGATCCGCGCCGAGACCGAGAAGGACGGCGCCTTCAGCCTGACCATCAGCAACCAATTCCTGACGCCGACCGCGTTCTCGTCGGTGAAGTAATGGGCGCGGCAGGCCGAGGCTAGACGCACATGGTCAAATTCGCCTCGGTCGTGTCGGGCAATATCATGGCCATTGGATGGGAGCCTTCCAACGCGCAGCTGTTCGTGAAGATGCGCACGGGCGCGATGAACGTCTATTCGGGCGTGCCCGAGAAGACGTTCAAGGCGTTCATGAAGGCCCCATCCAAGGGCAAGTTCTTCGCCGAGGAGATAGAGGGGGTGTTTGCGGTGGAGGTGAAGTGAGCAGTGATTCCTACATTTGAGGCAGCTGACTACTTTAGTTCAAACTATCCCTCAGCTCTGATCAATTAGCGGCTGGATCCGTCGGACAACTCTTGCTAGATGATCCTCGTGCTATTGCAGGCCCCAAGATTATTGAGTTGTTCCAACCTGACTTCGCCGCGCTCAGCCGGATCTACGGCACACTGGCGCGCAACTCATTGAGCATAGGCTCTGATTTACAAAAATGGCGCTTTGTAACCGCTAGTCGCGGGAAAGCTACTAAATATTCCCAAAGACACTACGCCGGCCCAAGCAACCAACACTGCCTCGTGTGGTGACATTCCACCCCCCAAATCAATTGACCTTGAGACCATGGCGCAACCGCGTCGCAGGAAGGCTTCTAAGTGCGCCCTTAAAAATTGGAGCCTACGGAAATCGAGAACCACGGTTTGTCGTTATATTGATAGCTTGCTGTCGACGCGACGTGATCGAATCCGATAACCGCCCCCAACCGAAAGCTATTGTCGTTGAAACCAAATGAGAGGCCCCCTCCATAAGTAAATCCTGTGTTGTTTTGGGTCCCGGTCTGTCCAGTGCTAGCGCTCTTTGTCGTCGTAAAATTCTGCGTATAGCCGACGAAGCCGACGAGATAAACGGCGTCGTCAAAAATTTTATGAAGCGGATTGTCATTCGGGGTCGTAAACCAACTATCCCCGAGTGTCTTTAATTTCCGCTCTACAAATATCGCCCCGGTTGGTGCGGCAAGAACTTCGCCCTTACCCGTCATCTCCACTTTCGCAAGTAGGGCGAGTGGTCCGCATTCCCAATCGCGCTTTGCCGTCCCGTTCGCCTTACCGCAAACAGACGTGGTTGGAGTATCCGCGGCTCCTTTCTGGTCGGGCGTCGATCCACTATTATTTTTTACGGCATCCTTTTGGTCAGGCGACAAATACTTAACGATGCTCGGGGAAATCGCAGAAATATCCGCGGGAACAATTTGCGCCAAGGTGGTGGCGGGGATACCGGCGATCTGTTCAGGACTCAATTTCTTCAAATTGCTTGCAGTGAAAACATCGACCGGCAGATTGGAGATAGTTGATGGTGAGAGATCAACGATCACGGCCATCGGCAGTGCGCTAAATACTGCGTTATTTATTTGTGCAATCTCTGCCCCGGCCAATACATTTATGTCATATGCTTTTGCGTTGAGGGGTTGCCGCACGATACTTGCGATATCCATCGCTTTGGCATGCCCCACAAAAAAAGAAATCACAACCACCGCTACTATCTGAACGAGCCTTAGATAATGGAAACCTAACATCGAGGACCTCCCCCAATCGCTGTGTCGTAATCAGTCTTTTCGCTCACACCCCCGCCCCCTCCCACGCATAGGCCTTCCATTCGAAGGCCTCGGTGCCGGCGGCGCTCATGTCGAGCGGCTCGAGGTCCGGCCAGTGGCGCGGGGTGGCGACGATCGGGATGACGAGGCCGTATTCGCTGTCGATGGCCGGGCCCGTGGGTACCGCGCCGTGGCGGCTCCAAAATTTCAGGAGTTCGGGATAGGCCAGGCCGCAGGCGTGCTCGTAGCCTTTCTTGCGGCACAAGCGCAGGGCGGCATGCGCGAGCTGGTTGAGTACGGCAAGCGAGCGGTACTCGGGCCGGATGGCGATGCGTTCGATGCGCGCAAATTGCGCAAACCAGCGCACGCGCACCGTCCCGGCCGGTTCGCCATCGACGAAGGCGAGAATGTGCGATGCGCAATGATCGTTGGCGTCGAAGGTGTGAGCATAGGTCCAGCCGGGCTTGCCGAGAAATACGGCGGCGCGGACGGCCATCACCATTTGGTGCTCATCAAGGGAATCGACGACCTTGATGCGGATTTTGTCGACCGGCCGTGAAATGGCCGCCGCCTCCACTACACGTGGGGGATGTAACGCCGTCATTTCGATCCCCGTTTTACTTTCCCCTCACAAAAATGGTCGCAGGGCTTTTCAATAGAGAGAAGGCATCGTAATGTAACGCCACGTTGCACCGATGAAACTCTCGGGGGGAGAGCGCGGTGGATTGGAACGATATTCGCCTGATCGCCGAGATCGGGCGCACGGGTTCATTCACGGCCGCCGCGGCTGCTCTGGGGGTCAGCAAGCCGACGGTCAGCCGCCGCGTCGCCTATCTCGAACAGGTTGCGCGCGCGCAGATCTTCCGGCGCGGGCCGCATGGCGCGGCGCTGACTGCGGTCGGCGAAACGCTGATGCGGCAAGCCGCGCCGGCCGAGAGCGCGGTTCTCGATTTCGAACGCCTGTTGCGCTCCCAGAGCCATGCTGCGCGCCGGGTT
>CAZNZI010000059.1:0-1970 GCA_964577475.1 uncultured Rhodospirillaceae bacterium | reverse complement strand
TATTACGTGATGCGCGTCGGCCGCCTGCCGCTGATCCCGTATTTTCCGCCAGGCGATGAGACCCTGGCCGATGCGGTGCGCAAAGTGGCGTCCAAGCACACAGCGGTGCTGCTGGCCAATCACGGGCCCGTGGTGGCCGGTACCTCGCTCGATGCCGCCGTCAACGCGACGGAGGAATTGGAGGAGACCGCGCGGCTTTATCTGATGCTGCACGGGCATAAGACGCGCTATCTCGAAGCCGATGCGGTCGAGGCATTGCGCAAGAAATATCCGCTGGATTGAGGACGGTTCATGGTCAAGCTCGCTGCCAATCTGTCGATGCTGTTCAACGAGGTCGATTTTCTCGAGCGGTTCGAGGCCGCCGCGAAGGCTGGGTTCAAGGGCGTCGAATATCTGTTTCCCTATGCCTATGACGCGAAGGACCTTACGGCACGCCTCTCGAACAACGGCTTGCAGCAAGTGCTATTCAACATGTTCCCCGGCAACTGGGAGGAGGGCGAGCGCGGCATTGCGATCCTGCCCGGCCGCGAGGACGAGTTTAAAAAATCCGTCGATCAAGCGATGACCTATGCCCAGGCGCTGAAATGCCCGAAGGTCCATGTGATGGCGGGCGTGGTACCGGCGGGCGCCGATCTTGCGCGCTGCGAGGCTACGTTCGTCGAGAACCTGAAATTCGCGACCAAGGCCGCGGCCGGTACCGGCATCCTGCTCGTGCTCGAACCGCTCAACCTGGTCGACAATCCCGGCTATTTCCTCACGAGCTCGCCGCAGGCAAAGAAGATCATCGAGCAGGTCGGTGCCAACAACCTCAAGATCCAGTTCGACATCTATCACCGCCAGATGTCCTGGGGCACGATCGCCACCAATCTGAAAGAGATGTTCCCGCTCGTGGGGCATGTGCAGATCGCCGGCGTACCGAATCGCCATGAGCCGAATGAGGGGCAGGAGATCAATGTGCCCTACGTCTTCGGCCTGCTCGACGAGTTGGGTTATGATGGCTGGGTCGGCTGCGAGTATCGGCCGAAGGCCGGAACCGTGCCGGGGCTCGGCTGGGCCAAAGCGTGGGGCGTCGTTCCCAAGGCGTAGGATCACCCATGGACTACGATGCCTTTTGCAAATCGGTCACCGCCGGGAAGCCACCCGAGGGCCTCGATCTGGCATTGCAGGCGCTGTGGTGGGACGCCAAGGGCGACTGGGACAAGGCGCATCAGATCGCCGATAAGCGCCACGACGAAAGCGGCTCCTGGGTCCATGCCTATCTGCATCGCAAGGAGGGCGACCGCGGCAATGCCGGCTACTGGTATCGCCGGGCAGGGAAGGCGATGCCCGGCAAGGCGTCGCTCGACGAGGAATGGATGTCGATCGCCAAGGCCCTGACCGCATCGTGACCGATCACCGCAGCAGCAACCTCGACGCCGAAACTGTCACCGATTTCGGACGTGAATGGGATCGTTTCGATCAGTCCTCGCTGGATGCGGGCGAATTGGCGCAGATGTTCGACGCCTATTTCGCGATCTTCCCTTGGGAAAAACTGCCGCAAGGCGCGCAAGGGTTCGATGCCGGTTGCGGCAGCGGGCGCTGGGCCGCGCTGGTGGCGCCGCGCGTCGGCAGGCTGTACTGCGTCGATGCCAGCGCTGAAGCGCTGACAGTGGCGCGCAGCCGACTGGCCGGCGCCAATGTCGAACTGCACCATACGCCGGTCAATGCGATGCCCTTCGCCGCAAGTTCGATGGATTTCGGCTACAGCCTCGGCGTGCTACATCACGTCCCCGACACAGCGGCGGGGCTCGCGGCCTGCACCAAACTGCTCAAACCAGGCGCGCCATTCCTGCTGTATCTCTACTACGCCTTCGACAACCGGCCGGCCTGGTTCCGCGCGATCTGGAAACTGTCGGATGGCATGCGCCGGCTCCTGGCGCCGATGCCGTTCTGGGCCAAGTCACGCATCACCGATCTGATCGCGGCTCTGG
>CAZNZI010000058.1:0-5252 GCA_964577475.1 uncultured Rhodospirillaceae bacterium | reverse complement strand
CGTAATATCGCCCCCCAATGGTGGCGATCCTGACATCGTGGCCCTTCACCGCATCGAGCAGCGTGGCGACGAAACCCTGAGCCGATTTCGGCGGCGTATCACGGCCGTCGAGGAAGGCGTGAATCCAGACCGGCACGCCCGCATCGGCGATCGTATTGGCGAGCGTCGCGATATGGTCCTGGTGCGAATGCACGCCGCCCGGCGAGATCAGACCGAGCAGATGGGCGCGGCCGCCCTTGGCCTTTACCGCGGCGATGAATTTGACCAGCGCCGGATTGGCCGCGAGCGAACCGTCGTGCATCGCCTGGTCGATGCGCGGCAGGTCCTGCATCACCACCCGGCCCGCGCCGAGATTCATATGGCCGACTTCCGAATTGCCCATCTGCCCGTCGGGCAATCCCACCGCGAGGCCCGAGGTGGCCAGCAGCGCGTGCGGCCAATCGCGTTCCAGCGCCGTCCAGTGGGGCGTCTTGGCGAGCAGGATGGCATTATCGGCATGCTCCGCGCGCTCGCCCCAACCATCCAGGACACACAGCACGACGGGTTTGGGATGTTTGGCGGAATTTTTTTCGGTCATGCCTATACTATAAGGACTCGCCGCCCCAGTGGCGAGAGCATGTACTGTGTCAAACGGCCTGGAATGTCATAGACTCATCGGCGATGAGCGACCTGTCCCCTGCTCCCCATCGCGTCGTCAGCCTCGATGCCGCCGTGCAAGAGGCGGTGGCCCATCACCAGGCCAACCGCCTGCCCGAGGCTGAGCACGCCTATCGCGCCGCGATGACGGCGGGCGCCGCCTGTCCCTCTTTCGTCTTCGCCAACATGGCCGCCATCTGCAGCAATGACGGCCGCCTGGATGAGGCGGTCGCGCTCAATCGCGAAGCGGTCGCGCGTGACCCCGGCAGTTACACCGGCCATTTCAATCTCGGCAATGTGCTCGACCGGCAGGGCGATACGGCCGGCGCGCTGGATGCGTATCGCGAGGCCGGCACCGTGAAGCCCGATTGGGCCGAAGCCTGGTTCCGCGCCGCGATGATGGCCCACAAGCTGGGCCTGCGCGAAGCCGCGCTGGCCCATTTCCTGCGCGCGGGCGAGATCACGCCGGAACGGCCCGACGCCTGGTTCAATGCAGCGCTGGTGCTCGAAGCCTTGCGCCGGCCTGACGAGGCCGAGACCTATTACCGCAAAGTGATGGCCGCCAATCCCGATTTCGTCGAGGCGGGCAACAACCTGGCAGCCTTGCTGATCAAGCGGCGCCGCTCCGGCGAAGCGGCGGACATCTTCAAAACCATCGTGGCGCGGCGCCCCGATTATCTGCGCGGCTTTCTCAACCTCGCCAAGCTGGCGCTGACCGAACGGCCTGCCGAGGCCGAAGACTGGAGCAAGAAAGCGCTTGCGATCGACGCCACCAACCGCGAGAGCCTGTTCGTCCTGGCCAATGCGCTGACCCTGCTCGGCCGGCACGACGAGGCGATGACCTTCCTCGCCAAGGCGCGCGGTGCGGGACCCGAGTCGATCGAGCTGCGCTATTCCTCGGCGATCATGGGTCTGCCCGCGATCTATGACGACGAGCGGCAGATCGAGACGGTGCGCGCCGCCTATCGCGACGACCTGTTGGGGCTGAAGCGCGATCTTGCCGGCAAGGCCGATGCGGTGCGCATCCTGGGCGAGAGCGGCGTCGGCAACATGCATCCGTTCTATCTCGCCTATCAGCAGCGCAACGACCGCGAGCTGCAGGGGGTGCTGGGCGGGATCCTCGGCGAGGCGATGGCCGCACGGTATCCGCAATTCGCGACGGCGCTGCCGCGCCGGCCGAGGGCCGAGGGCGAGAAGATCCGCGTCGGCGTCGCCTGCGGCTATTTCCGCCTGCACACGATCTGGAAACTGTTCGGCGGCTGGTTCCGCCATCTCGACCGCTCGCGCTTCGAACTGTTCGCCTATGCGACCCATAGCGACCGCGACCGGCTGACGCCATCGATCCTGGCCGGATTCGATCACACGGCCGACGGCACACAGATGGAGTTCGAGGCGCTCTGTCAGCGCATCCACGACGACGGTCTTCATGCCCTGATCTTTCCCGAGATCGGCATGGACCCCCTCACGGTGCGTCTGGCATCGCTGCGCCTGGCGCCGGTGCAATGCGCCTCATGGGGCCATCCTGAAACCACAGGGCTTTCGACCATCGACTTTTTCCTGACCAGCGCGCTGATGGAGCCCGAGGGGTCCGCCGCCCATTACACCGAGACACTGGTGCCCTTCCCGGGAATCGGCGTCTGCTACGAGCCGCTGACGCTTCCGAAGAAGCCGTTCGATCCGGCCGCCTTCGGCGTCGCGGCCGATGACGTGATCTATCTGTGCTGCCAGTCGCTCTATAAATACCTGCCGCGCGACGACGGCATTTATCCGGCGATTGCCCGACAGGTGCCGAAGGCCAAGTTCCTGTTCATCGGCGGCATCGGCATCGATCCCTTCCGCCGCCGGCTCGCGCGCGTGTTCGCCGAAGCGGGGCTCGACCCGACGCACCATCTCGTCATCCTGCCGCGCCTCTCGCAGGAGCAGTATCTGGGCCTCAACGACGTGGCCCATGTCTATCTGGATAGCATTGGGTGGTCGGGCGGCAATACGACCTTCGAGGCGCTGCTGGCGGGCCTTCCCGTCGTGACGCGCGTCGGCGAATTCATGCGCGGCCGGCATACGATGGCGATGCTCGTGGCGATGGGGATGAGCGAGACGATCGCGCGCTCGGAAGACGACTATGTGAAGATCGCCGCGCGGCTGGGCACGGATACCGCATGGCGCGCGGCCATCGCCGCCAAAGTGAAAGAGCGCCGGAACAAGGTGTTCGACGACCGCGCCTCGGTGGCGGCGCTGGAAGATTTTCTGATTACGCGCTGCGTCGAACGTTAACAGACGGCGCGCTGAAATTTTCCCGCCGCGCCGCCAGTGCCTTGTCCTCGACACCGATGCGCCAGGCCAGCAGGGCGAGATCGAGCACGCCGAAGATCGCCGCGATCTGCCACGCGCCGAAGGTAAGCGGCAGGACCGGGATTTCGAGCGCGACCACCAGATAGTTGGGATGGCGCAGGAAGCGGTAGGGCCCGCGCTTGATCAAGGGCGCATGGGGCAGTGTGATGATGCGCGTGGTCCAGAACCGGCCCAGGCTTGCGATCACCCAGACGCGCCCCGCCTGCAGGAGCAGAAACAGGATCAGCCAATACCAATCGACCGGCGCGTCGGGCGGAATGGCGAACAGCATCGCCAGCAGCCAGATCGTATGCAGCGCGATGAAGAACGGATACTGGCTGCGGCCGATCTCGACGCCGCCTTGAGCCAAGAGCGCGCGCGTGTTCCGGCGAGCGATCACCAGTTCGGTCAGCCGCGCCAGCGCAACCAGCAGGAGGACGAACGGAAACAGCGTCATGCCGCCGCGGCACGGTTCGTGTTGGCGGGCGTGTCGAGCAGCAGATAGCCCGCGGTGAAGCCCGGTCCCAGCGCCGTCATCAGCATGCGACCCGTGTCGCCGCGCGCAAGAACGCGCTCCAGCACAAACAGCACCGAGACGGCCGACATGTTGCCGTAGTCGCGCAACACGCCACGCGCACTGTCGAGACCGCCGCGTTGGAGTTCGAACACCTCTTCGAGCGCCGAGATCACCTTGGCGCCGCCGGGATGGCAGACGAAGTGATCGACATCGTGCAAGGTCATTGCCTGGGTTTTCAGGAAATCGCGCACCAGGCCGCCCATCTCGGTGCGCACGAGCGTGGGGATGTCGCGCGAGAAGATCGCCTTCAGCCCATCCTCGGCCACGTCCCAGCCCATGATGTCGAGCGAGTCGGGGAACAGATGCTCGCCCGCTGCGCCGATCGAAGGACCTTCTCCCGTGGTGGAGACGATCGCCGCCGCGGCGCCGTCGCCGAACAGCGCGGTCGCGACCACATTGCTTTTCGCCGCCTCGTTGCGCCGAAACCAGAGCGCGCAAAGCTCAACCACCATCACCAGGACCTTGCTGCCAGGCCGCGCGCGGGCCAGATCGGCGCCGCGCGAAAGCCCCAGCACGCCGCCCGCACAGCCCAGCCCGAACACCGGCAGCCGGCGCACATCGGCGCGGAGTTTCAGCCGGCCCGCGAGAATCGCGTCGAGGCTGGGCGTGGCGATGCCGGTGGTCGAGACGGTGACGACCGAATCGATGTCGCGGGTGTCGAGACCGGCCTGCGCAAGGGCGCGCCGCGCCGCCTGTTCGAGCAGGTTGACCGCGTTCTCCACATAGAGCGCCGCGCGATCGACCCAGCCATGGGCGTCGCTGTACCAATCGATCGGCACACAGGAATAGCGGCAGTCGATCCCCGCATGGGCGAAGACGGGCAGCAGCCGTTCGATATCGGCCTCGGCCTTGTCGGCGAAGAGGCGGCGTGCGCGCTCGGCCACTTCGGGTTGCCCGAGGCGATAGGGCGGAACGGCGGTTGCTAAAGCGAGGATTCGAGGTTCAGCCATCGCTGCTGCCTCCCTATGGACTGATTCGGTGAAGATAAAAGAGCGGCGGCGGGACCCGTCGCGGTCCTGCTTGGCAACATGAACCGTGCCGATGAGGACGTTGCCGTCGTCATCGGCCCCGGCCCTTGGGGGCTGCTACCACCTCGTGAGAGGCACAGGCACGCTAAAACCCCGCCGCCGCATAGGTGACTGATGATCGGGGCCGGACTGCGGAAGCCCCCATCGGGTCACCATCTCGTCGAAGCGCCGTCGAGCAACCCGACCTGGTTGCCGCCGATCGCGCCTTTGAGTTCCTTGTATTCGTCGCAATTCTCGCCGCAGAGCTTGTCGAGCATGGCAAGCTGCTTGCGCGCCTTGTCGATCTTGCCGGTCTGGACATAGAGCTCGCCGAGATATTCGTTGGCACCGATATGATCGGGCTCGATCGCCAGTGCCTTCTCATAGGCGGCCAGCGATTCGTCGTAGCGGCCCAGCATGCGGTCGGAGAAGCCGATATAGTTCCAGGCGTCGGCGTTCTTCGGGTCGCGGAACACGACCTGGTTCAGAAGATCGATCGCGCCCTGGTAGTCCTTCTGCTTCACCTTGTTGACGCCCGAGCTGTACTGGGTGTCGTCTTTTTTCTTTTTCGAATCGTCACCGCTCTCGGTGCCGGCGGCGAAAGCCGCCGCCGCAAAGCCGGTGGAAACGATAAAGACCGTCGCCGCAAGTGCACGTCCAAAACGAATTGCCATCGTGAATGCTCCCTATGCAGGTGCGGAATG
>CAZNZI010000057.1:0-6399 GCA_964577475.1 uncultured Rhodospirillaceae bacterium | reverse complement strand
CGGGTACATTCAGCAGACCTTGGTTCTCAGCCTCGGTCTGCTCAATTCGGTCGTCACATTGGCGTCCTTCGCTGCCATTCTGTGGAATCTCTCGGGCTCGATGACCTTTTTCGGCGTCAACGTGCCAGGCTACATGCTGTGGGTCGCGCTGATTTATGCGGTCGTTGGGACATGGCTGATCAATATCATCGGCCGCCCGCTGATCCTGCTCAACTTCATGCAACAGCAATTCGAAGCCAATTTCCGTTATGCGCTGGTGCGTCTGCGCGAGAATGCTGAAGGCGTGGCCCTCTACGGTGGCGAGGCGCAAGAGAACCGTAGTTTCGCGCGACGGTTTTCTGACGTAGTCAGCAACTGGTGGGGCATCATGCGCCGCCAGAAGCTGATCAACGGCTTCAACGCCGGCTATGGACAGATTGCGATCATCTTTCCGTTCCTAGTAGCGGCACCGCGCTATTTTGCGTCGGGTGGACAGTTGGGGGGGTTGATGCAGACCGCGTCGGCCTTCGGCCAAGTGCAGGGCGCACTCTCCTGGTTTGTCGACGCCTTCACCGGCATCGCCACTTGGAAAGCGACCGTCGACCGACTAATCGGCTTCGAGCACAACCTCGATCAGATTGAGCATACCGGCCAGGGCGATGTTGCACGTCGGGAAGCGGCAGGGGCGCGGGGCATCGGGGCCGAGAGTCTTGATCTCGGTTTGCCAAACGGCGAAGTATTGTTGCGTGATCTCAGCCTGACTTTACCGCCGGGCAGCCGGACACTGATCACCGGCCCGTCAGGCTCGGGCAAGAGCACTCTATTCCGCACGCTAGGCGGTATCTGGCCCTATGCAAAAGGTGCGCTCGTATTCCCCAAGGGCGAGCGAATGCTGTTCCTGCCGCAGAAGCCTTATATCCCGATCACGACGTTAAAGGCGGCGGTCACCTATCCAGACCCGCCCGAGTCTTATGACGACACAATCGTTAAACAGGCGCTGACCGATTGCGGTCTCGGTCATCTCGCCGAGCGTCTCGACGAAGAGCAGCATTGGGGTCAGCAGCTTTCGGGCGGTGAGCAACAGCGCTTGGCTTTCGCTCGCGCATTGCTGCTGAAGCCGCGCTGGCTGTTCATGGACGAAGCGACCTCGGCACTCGACGAATCAGCGGAGGCTCATCTCTATCGTCTGTTGATCGAGCGTCTGCCCGGCACCGCGTTGATCAGCATCGCCCATCGGCCGACGCTTGAGGCGTTCCACGACCGCCGCATCGCCTTCGAAGCGCGGCAGGGAATCGCTAGCGCAGCAAGCTAAGGAAGTAGGCCGCGCCCGACAGCGCGGTGATCCAGAAGCTGGACGGCAGGTCGGTCCAATAGGCGAGCGCGATCCCGCCCCAGGCCTCGGCCAGGGCGAAAGCGACCGACAGCAGCACGCCGGTCGAAAGACGCGCGGTAAGCCGCCCGGCCGTGGCTGCCGGCCCGACCATCAGCGTGAAGACGAGCAGCACGCCGACGATCTGCACGCATTCGGCCACCGTCAGCGCGAGAATCGCGAGGAAGGCGAGCGAAACGAAACGCAACGAGACGCCCTTCGCCTCGGCCAGCTCCGGCTGAAGACTGGCGAATAACAGCGGCCGCGCGATTACGGCCAGCGCCAGCAAAGCCACGGCGCCAAGCCCCGCCAATGTCCAGAGCGTCATGCGGTTCACGCCCAGCACATTGCCGAACAGGAGCGCCGTCACCTGAGTCGCGTAGGCGGTGAAGAAGTGCAGGAACAGAAGGCCGAAGCCAAGCGCCAGAGTCAGCACGATACCGACGGCAACGTCGCGCCCGGAAATGCGCTCGCCGAGTGCCCCCATGCCGAGACCCGCCAGCAGCGTAAAACCGACTAGACCCCAGATCGGCGGGATACCGATCAGCACCGCCCCGGTGGCGCCGGCAAAGCCCACATGAGAGAGCGCGTGACCGGCGAAGGTCTGGCCGCGCAGTACCAGAAAATAGCCAACGATCCCGGCCACCACCGCGACGATCCCCGCAGCGAGGAAGGCATTGATCATGAAATCATAGGCGAACATCAGTGGCGATGCTCCCCATGATGATCATGCGCATGCCCGTGGTCGCCATGCCGGTGTTCAGCACGTTCCAAGTCGTGGGCGCCGGCCATAACAAAGATGCGGCCCTTGAGCCGCACCACGTCGATCTCGGCCCCATAGAGCCGCGATAGAACCGGCCCGGTGATCACATCGTCCACACTGCCCAGCGCGGCCTGGCCGTTGCCGAGATAGAGCACCCTGTCGATTGCGCCGAGCAGCGGATTGATCTCATGCGCGCTGAACAGCACCGCGATCCCCAGTTCATCGCGCAACCGCCGGACCAGATCGACGATCGCATGCTGATGATTCGGATCGAGACTGATCAGCGGTTCATCGAGCAGCAGGAGCTTGGGCCGACCCAACATCGCCAGGGCCATCAGGATGCGCTGACGTTCGCCACCCGAAAGCCGCAAGAGCGGCCGCTGGGCGAGCTGGGTCGCGCCGACCCGCTCCAGCGCCCAGGCCACATCTTGTCTCGTCGCAGCGTCGAGACGCGGCATGCCCCAAAGATGGCCACGGGCTGCGCTGGCGACGAAATCGAAACCCGACAGGCGCAGTCCTTCTTGCGGCCGGTGCAGTTGCGGCAAATAGCCGACACCCGGATTGCCGCGGCGCACCGGTTCGCCGAGCACGCGGATGACGCCCGCCGAAACGGACACCAGACCGAGGATCGCGCGCATCAGTGTCGTCTTGCCGGCGCCGTTGGGGCCGAGGACCGCGACGAATTCGCCGTCGCGAATCGAAAGACTGACTTGATCGAGGATCCGCCGTTCGCCGAGCGTGAGCGTTGCGTGATCGAGTTCGACGGCTGTCACGACGCTCCGCCAGCCAATGCTTTTTCCAATGTGCCGAGTTGGTCAGCCATCCAGTGCTGGTAGGTCGTATTCGCCGGTTCGGTCTCGCTGACGCCGACCACGGGGATCTTGTTGGCGCGCGCGATGTCCTGCATGCGTTTGGCCAGATCGTTGGTGGCTTGGCTGTTGTAGAACAGCACCTTCACTTTGTGACTTTTCAGATCGTTCTCGAAATCGGCGACCTGTTTCGGCGTCGGTTCGGAGTCGTTCTCGATGGCGAGTTGGAAACCCTTATTGCGCACGTTCAGCCCCAGCGCTTCGCAGAGATAGCCGGCGACAGGCTCGGTCGCCGTGACCTCGGTGCCCGCGAATTTCTTCCGAAGCGCGGCCACCTTTTGCTGGAACGGCTGCCATGATGCTGTGAAAGCGTCACGACCTTTCTCATAGTCCGCCGTGTGGGCGGGATCGAGTGTTATCAGCGCCGCGGTCATCGCCTGCGCCACGGCAGGCATAGTGGCCGGGTTGTACCAGAGGTGCGGATTCTCGCCCGACTGCCCTTTCATCAGTGCGGCAGCCACGACAGCGATACGCCCCTCCGCCTTGTTGGCCGCCAGCAGCTTGTCCATCCAGGGGTCATAGTCGACGCCGTTATAGACGACGAGTTTGGCCGCCGCGAGGGCACGCGCCGTCGATGGGCTCGCCTCGAAGAGATGCGGGTCATCGTCGGGATTGGTGAGGATGCTGGTCACCGCCACATGCCCGCCGCCGATCTGCGCCGCGACATCGCCATAGAAATTCTCGGCCGCGACAACCGCCACCGGCTCGGCCTGCGCGCTCTCGAGCGCGGCACACGACACGGCGATCCATGCGATGATGGCGGCCAGCAGAGCGGATTTCATCGTGGCTCTCTCCCTCAACGGCGGCGAAAAGAGGCGCTCCCCGCGCCCGATGACGAGAATTGTTATGTTATAACATTTCGAGCGTCAACCCCCTAAAAGCGCATCCTTTTTGAGGCTGATTCCATCTGAAACAGGACTTTCGTTGTCGAGCGAAGCGATCCTCCGCACAATCCCGCGCGGTCGGGCCGCTGGAGCGGAGAAGCGCGTGAGGGTGCGGCGAGGGCCTTGGGCTCTTGGTCTGGTGATGGCGGCGATGGGTGGGGCGTGTGCGGAAGCGCATCCGCATGTCTGGATCGACTACGAGCTCACGGTGAATTTCGACGCGGGGAAGATTGCGGCGCTCGAGATGGAATGGTCGTTTGACGAGGATTTCACGGCTGCCGTGCTGCGCGACATCGTGGGCGAGAAAAAAGTGAAGACCCTGGGTGCTCCCGAAATCGCGAAGATCGAGAAGAACGCCTTCTCCAATCTGAAGAACTACGACTACTTCACCCACGTTTTCGTCGGCGACGGGAAGGCGGGCGTGGGTGCGGTCAAGGGTTTCACCGCCAAGCTCAACGGCGCGAAGCTCCTTTACAGCTTCACGCTTCCCCTCGCGCAGCCGGTCGAGGCAAAGACGGCGCCGGTCGGCATCGGCATCTGGGACGATACCTATTATGTGGATGTGGGCCCGGCCCAGGGCAAAGCGCCGAAACTCGCTGGTAGCGGGGCGGCAGCATGCAAAGCCGTGATCATCGACGACCATCAGCATCCGATCTATTTCGGCTCGGTCTTTCCCAAAGTTGTGCAGGTGACGTGTTGAAGCGGCTTCTGATCCTGCTCGCGGTGCTCTTCGGAATGTTCGGCGCGGCGGGTGTCGGCGATGCCGCCGATCTGTTCGGTAAGCCGGAGCAGTCGCGGTCCTCCGAACCCGCACCGCCGCCCTCACCGCAGATCATGCTGCCGGCGCCGTTCCGCCCGATCCTGGGGCAGATCGTGACCTGGCAGACGGAAATGAACGCAGCGATGCGCGACCAGCTTCTGAAGGCGCGCGCGGGCGAATCGTTGCGGCCGGCGCTGATCATCATCGTCTTCGCCTTCCTCTACGGTGTCGCCCATGCGCTGGGGCCGGGGCACGGCAAGATGGTGATCGGCAGCTACTTCCTGACGCGCCGCGCGCAGATCCGCCACGGCATCGCCATGAGCGCGATCGCCGCGTTGGTGCAGGCCCTCTCCGCGATCGTGGTGGTGGGACTGCTGGCGTTGATCCTGGATGCGAGTTCGGCGGCGATCATGACCCAGGCGGCAACCATCGAGCTGGTAAGCTACGGCGCGATCGTCGCCATCGGCCTATGGATGGCGTATGGCGTGATCACGGGCCGCGAGCATGATCACGGCCATGGTCATGCCCATGACCACCATGACCACGACCATCACGGCCATGACCATGCGCACCGTCACAAGCCCAAGAATGCCCTCTGGCGTCTGGTGGCCACCGGCGCCGCGGTCGGATTGCGGCCCTGTTCGGGGGCGATCCTGGTGCTGCTGTTCAGCCTGGCCAACGACATCGTGCTGATCGGTGTCATCGCCACCTTCGCCATGGCGGTCGGGGTCGCGATCACGGTGACGGCGGTGAGTCTGGTCTCGCTCGGTGTGCGCCATGCGGCGGCGAAAGCCAGCGGACGCGCCGAGCATCTGGCCGAGCGCGGCCACAAGATGGTCGCCCTGCTCGGCGCGCTCGTGATCGTTCTGTTCGGCTTGGCCGAACTGGTCGGCGTCTGGACGGGGATCGTGCCGCCTGCCGCGGGGTGAATAAGGCGAAGCTTTCGCATGCCAAATCAAAGCGTCAGCCTATACCCGGCAATTCCTGCCCATTAAACCTTTCTTAAAGCCACAAAGGCCATCATCCGCCCACGCCACAGAGGGTTTGGCGGAGGAATATCGTGGCCGATCTCGATCCCAAATCCCCGACGAACGACACCAAGCCGCTGCGCCCGAAGCGGCCGATCGCGGTGGCCGTCGACTACAAGCCCGACACGCCGGACGATCTGCCCAAAGTGACCGCCACCGGCCGCGGCAAAGTGGCCGAGCGCATCCTGAAGCTCGCCTTCGCCTCCGGCGTGAAGGTGCGCGAAGACGCCGATCTGGCCCAGGTCCTGGCCGCCGTCGAAGTCGACAGCGTGATCCCGCTGGAAGCCTTCATGGCCGTCGCCGAGATCCTGGCCTATGTCTACAAAGCCAACCGCAGCGATATCCCGGCGCCCGCCGCTGCCGGGGCGACACCGTGAACACGGTCGTCACCAATCCCGCCTTTCTGCGCGACGAGATCGCGCGCCTGTCCGAGATGATCGGCCTCGCCCGGCAGTTGATCGCCATGGGCAGCAGCGTCGATCTCCAGCCGGTCGGCGAAGGCATCGCGGCGCTCTGCACCGTCGTCGCCTCCCTGCCGGAAGACCAGAGCGCCGCCCTGCGCGGCGATCTGGAGGCGCTCAACAGCCGCCTCGACAAGCTCGGCACCGACCTTCAGTCGCGTCTGGCCGCCAACGACGCCACCAACGACGCTTTAGCGCCGGCGCAACCCTCTGGAAGTACCGCGGAACGCTGATGGACGTGATCGATTACAACACCTACCTGCAAGGTCTCGCCGCCCTCGTC
Source organism: uncultured Rhodospirillaceae bacterium (assembly GCA_964577475.1). GTDB lineage: Bacteria > Pseudomonadota > Alphaproteobacteria > Rhodospirillales > Magnetospirillaceae > JASHSH01. Next base: position 3 of record CAZNZI010000057.1, on the reverse strand, counting down.
GCG
>CAZNZI010000056.1:0-2063 GCA_964577475.1 uncultured Rhodospirillaceae bacterium | reverse complement strand
GGGCGACGCGCAGCCGCAACCCCTCGCCCCAGACCCGCACGGCCGCCTTGCTGGCACCATAGGCGGGCGCCGTGGCGAAGCCGCGGAATCCCGCCAGTGACGACATGATCGCGATCTGCCCCCGCTTGCGCCGCCGCATCGCTTCCAGCGCGGGAAGGACCGTGTTGACCACACCGTCGATATTCACCGGCAGCACGTGCAAGGCTTCGGCCGCGATCCCCGATTCCGCGGCGCTCCCGGCCACGCCGGCATTGGCAATCACCAGATCGAGCGGCGCCTGGGTGTCGCAGGCGGCGATCCAACCCGCCATCGCATCCCGATCGGTCACCTCGATCACATGGCCGGTGGCCACCGCGCCCCGGGACCGGCAGGCCGCCGCCACCGTCTCGACCCGCGCGGCATCCCGGCCCGACAGGAACAGGGTCATGCCCGGCGCCGCATAGTCGAACGCCAAAGCCTCACCCAAGCCGCTGGAGGCGCCGGTGATCAGGATCGAACGGAACGGTGTCATCGGCCTGCGACCTGCCGCCAGAAAAACGAAATCCGACTCGAGATCGGGTGGGGTAGAGTGTGCCGGTCTTCCGATATGAGAGCAAATCCATGCGATTGAAGTGGAACGGGTTGGTGTCGGGATCGCTCGCGTTCGGGTTGTTGGTGGCCGCCCCGGCCTGGGCGGACGATCCGCCGATGAGCCCCGAGATCAATGCCGCGTTTCAGGATTGCGTGGCGGCAGCGCCCGACCAGAACGCCGTCCGGCAGCATGAAGCGAGTTGTTCCCGGGTCATCGATGCGCCCGGCGTTCAGCCCGTGGTCAGGAGCTATGCCTATACCCAGCGCGGGGCGCTGGCGTTCGGCATGAACGACCTCGACAAAGCGATTGGGGATTTCGATGCCGCTCTCGAACTCAATCCGAAACTGGACCAAGCGTTGGAAGGCCGGGCCGCTGCGTTCCTCAACACCGGCAAGCCGGAGCAGGCGATCGGAGACTACAACCAACTGCTCCAGGCCCATCCAGGCACGGCGCGGCTGCTGGTCGGCCGCGGCGACGCGCTCAACAACCTCAGACAATACGACCGCGCGATCGCCGACTTCGACAAGGCGCTTGCGATCGAACCGAAGAACGACGAGGCCATGAACGACCGCGCCTGGGCCTATCAGCACAAGGGCGACCTGACCCAGGCCATCAAAGGCTATAGCGACGCCTTGGCACTGGCGACGGAACTGCGCGGGCTGATCCTCTCGAATCGCTGCGTGGCCAAGGCCATGAACAACGATATCGGCAGCGCCATGGCCGATTGCGAGGACGCCCTCAAGACCGATCCGAAGAGCGGCGACTTCCTGGCCACGCGCGGTTTCGTAAACCTCAAGGCCAAACGGTTCGATGCCGCCATCATGGATTACACCGCTGCCCTGGTCATCAACCCGCAGGATTCCTTCGCCCTCTATCAGCGCGGCATCACGCGGATCCAAGCGGGGCAGGAGAAAACCGGCCGGGACGACCTGGCCGCGGCCGAGAAACTCGATCCCAAAGTCCGCGAGAGTATGGCCGAAATCGGCGTTACAGCGCCCTAACGGCTGAAAACCGGGGCTGTTTCACCGCGCAGGCATCCCCTGCGCTGCCGCGCATTGACACACCCTTCCCTACCCCCTAGCGTGCCGCCGGACCTGACTTTTCGGGCTTTTTTGCCGCTCCCATGACCGCCCAAATGACCAATCGCCTGACCATCGCGCTGGCCCAACTCAACCCGACCGTGGGCGACATCCCCGGCAATGTCCGCCTGATCGAGCAGGCGCGCGCCAAGGTGATCAAGGCGGGCGGCGCTGACCTGATCGTCTTCCCCGAACTGATGCTGTCGGGCTATCCGCCCGAAGATCTGGTCCTGCGCGATTCCTTCATGGACGCGCTGCATTCGGCCATCGCCGAACTGGCGCTGGAGACCGCCGATGGGGGTCCGGCGATGCTGGTGGGCTCGCCCTGGCGCATCGGCGGCGAACGGCGCAATGCGGTTCTGATGCTCGACGGCGGGCGCGTCACTGCGACGGTGCTGAAACACCATCTGCCC
>CAZNZI010000055.1:0-5264 GCA_964577475.1 uncultured Rhodospirillaceae bacterium | reverse complement strand
TCCGCGACGGCCTGGCGCCCGCCCTCCTTCGGATCGGCGGCGCAATAGCGCGGCGTGACGTCGGTGGTGATGGCACGGCCGCGCTTCGATCCGTCGAGCCGCACCACCGCCGCGTCGCCACCCGGACGCTGCACGGTGTTGGCCTGGACCATGTGGTCGTACTGCTCCCAGATCCACCGCCGCGAGGCGAGGTCGGGACTGGCGAGCAGTTTCTTCAACGCGGCAAAAACCGGCGGTGCGGCCACGTCGGTCGCGGCGACCACCGGCTGCTTGGACGACGCGACCCAGGGCCGGTCGTATTCGGGGCTGGCCTTCGCCAAGGGATCGATCGGCAGATCGGCAACCACCTGGCCGCGATGCTTCAGCACCATATGGCCGGTATCGGTCAGCCGCCCGATGGTGGCAAAGTCGAGTTCCCATTTCTCGAAGACGGCGCGCGCCTCGGCCTCGCGCTCAGGCTTCAGCACCATCAGCATGCGTTCCTGCGATTCGGACAGCATGATCTCGTAGGCGGTCATGCCCGTCTCGCGGGTCGGCACGGCATCGAGATCGAGCTCGACGCCGAGCCCGCCCTTCGACGCCATTTCAAACGATGACGAGGTCAGACCCGCCGCGCCCATGTCCTGGATCGCGACGATCGCATCGGTCGCCATCAGTTCGAGACAGGCTTCGATCAGCAGCTTCTCGGTGAAGGGATCACCGATCTGCACGGTCGGGCGTTTGTCTTCCGTCTCGGCCGAGAACTCGGCAGAAGCCATAGTGGCGCCGTGGATGCCGTCGCGCCCCGTCTTCGAGCCGACATAGACGATCGGATTGCCCAGCCCGGCCGCCGCAGAATAGAAGATGCGGTCGGCCCGCGCGACACCCACCGTCATCGCATTGACGAGGATGTTGCCGTTATAGCCCGCGTGGAAATTCGTCTCGCCGCCCACCGTCGGCACGCCGACGCAATTGCCGTAACCGCCGATGCCGCCGACCACGCCCGAGACCAGCGCGCGGGTTTTCGGGAGCGCCGGATCGCCGAAGCGCAGCGCGTTCATATAGGCCACCGGCCGCGCGCCCATGGTGAACACGTCGCGCAGAATGCCGCCGACACCCGTCGCCGCGCCCTGATGGGGCTCGATGAAACTCGGGTGGTTGTGGCTTTCCATCTTGAAGACACAGGCGAGGCCCTCGCCGATATCGATCACACCCGCGTTTTCGCCCGGACCGCAGATCACCCAGGGCGCTGTGGTCGGCAAGGTCTTCAGCCACTTCTTCGAGCTTTTGTAGGAACAGTGCTCGGACCACATCACCGAAAAGATGCCGAGCTCGGTGAAGTTGGGCACACGGCCCAGGATCGTCTGTGTGAGTTCGAACTCGTCGGCCGAGAGACCGTGGGACTTGGCAATCTCCGCCGTGACCGGTGCTTCCCGTGCTGTCACGCCAGCGCCTCCATCAGCCCGTCAAACATCGCGCGTCCGTCGACACCGCCCAGCGCCAGTTCGGCCAGCCGTTCGGGATGGGGCATCAGCCCAAGCACGCGGCGGGCCTTGCCGAACACGCCGGCGATGTGGCGCGCGGAACCGTTGGGGTTGGCGTCGTCCCGCGCCTCGCCCTCGGGCGTGACATAGCGGAATGCCACCAGCCCTTCGCCTTCGAGCCGGTCGAGCGTCGCCGGATCGGCAAAGTAATTGCCTTCGCCATGAGCGACGGGCATGCGCACCACGGCGCCCGCAGTGTAGCCGCGGGTGAACGGGCTCTCGCTGTTCTCGACGCGCAGATGGACGTCGCGGCAAACGAATTTCAGGCCGGCATTGCGCATCAATGCGCCGGGCAGCAGTTCCGTTTCGACCAGAATCTGGAAGCCGTTGCAGATGCCGAGCACCGCCATGCCGGCCTTGGCGCGATCGACCACGGCACGCATCACCGGCGATCGCGCCGCCATGGCGCCGCAGCGCAGATAGTCGCCATAGGAGAATCCGCCCGGCAGAACAACGAGATCGACTTTGGGAAGTTCGGTGTCGCGATGCCAGACCATCAGCGGCGGCCGGCCCATGCTGGCCGCCAACGCCGTCGCGACATCGCGATCGCAATTGGAGCCCGGAAAGACGATGACAGCGGCTTGCAACTGAGGTCCATCCAACGCGGGTGGGCGGAGTCCTGTGTAGCGCGCCTCGGTTTCGGTTTCCAGTCTCGACTGAGTCTTTTATGAAATTCCCTTCGCGTTGACGGGGCGGGAACCCATCCCTACACTCGCAACCATCAGGAGAGACGAGTGGCCGACACCGACGATCGCATCGCCAAGAGCCGTGCCGCGCTTCAGGATTTGGAGCGCTCGCTTGCGCGTCTCGACCGCGCCATCACCGGCCGCAAAGGCGAAGCGGCGCTGACCGACGATCTGGTGGCCGCCCGCGCCGAATACGAACGTCTCGCCGCGACCACCCGCGCTGTCGAAGCCCGTCTGGCCGGCGTGCGGGAGCGGCTACAAGCTGCTCTGGCTGGTTAGGGTCCGGCCGATGCCCGCCTCCGTCACAGTCTCGGTCGCCGGCCGCAATTACGAGGTCGCCTGCGACGACGGTCAGGAAGACCGCGTGCGCAAACTGGCCGCCGATATCGACCGCCGCGCCAGCGATTTGCTGAAAAGCGTCGGCCAGGTGGGCGAAACGCGGATTCTGTTCATGACCGCGCTCTTGATCGCCGACGAACTGGCCGATATGCGTTCGGCCCTCGACCGCGAAAGAAGCGCCGCCTCTCAGTCGGATTCGGCCGTCGCCGATGGTGTGACCGCTTTGGCACGGCGGGTCGATGCCATTGCCGAACGGCTGGAGAGCGCTTAAATTACCCCTTGGAGCGGGGCTGCCTGGTGCGCCAGGTCGCAACTATCCTCGGGGCCAATATTGATAACTCCGGGGACTGTCCCTGCCGGGATCCTGGTCTCGGTACATGGTTCCCACCTGCTCAAGCAGGCTTCGGAGGGATCGTACGGACCATCGGCCAAGGTGGCTCCGCTCCAGCTTTAAAGGTCCGATAGTCGAAAGTCAGGCGCTCCAGTGAGATTGCTGTTCTGTGGTGACGTGATGGGCCGCTCAGGCCGCGATGCGATCACCAGCCGTGTGCCTGAACTGCGCAAATCCCTCTCGCTGGATTTCGTCGTCGCCAATGGCGAGAACGCCGCCCACGGCTTCGGCATCACGCCCGCCATTTGTGCCGAGTTCTTCGCCGCCGGCGTCGATGTGATCACGCTCGGCAACCATTCCTGGGATCAGCGCGAGATCATCCCCTTCATCGAGAGCGAGCCGCGTCTATTGCGTCCGCTCAACTATCCGCCCGGCACGCCGGGCCGCGGATCGGGCGTCTACAACGCGACGCGCGGCAGGAAGGTGATGGTGGCGCAGTTGATCGGGCGTCTTTACATGGACCCGCTCGACGATCCGTTCCGTGCGCTCGAAGGCGAGTTGCAGAAGCATCGCCTGGGCAACGGCATCGATGCGGCGATCATCGACGTCCATTGCGAAGCCAGCAGCGAGAAGATGGCGCTCGGCTATGTCGCCGATGGCCGCGCCTCGCTGGTGGTGGGCTCGCACAGCCATATCCCGACGGCGGATGCCCAGATTTTCAATCGCGGCACCGCCTATCAGACCGATGCCGGCATGTGCGGCGATTACGACTCGGTGATCGGGATGAAGAAGGATGTCGCCACCCAGCGCTTCATCCGCAAGATGCCGGGCGAACGGCTGAGCCCTGCCGAGGGCGAAGGTACGCTGTGCGCCGTGTTCGTCGAGACCGACGACGCAACCGGCCTCGCCAAATACATCGCGCCGATCCGGCAAGGCGGACGCCTCGCACCCGCGATGCCGGTGATCTGACCGTGGTTCGCCACGCGACCCAGTTGGGGATCGCTCTTATGGCTCCATGGCTGCTGCTGGCTGCGGCCGGGCCCGATCAATCCGCGCCGCCGATTGCCCCCTTTACCGATGATTCGCAGATCAACCCGCGGCAGGCGCTGGATTGCACCCAGGCGCCCACGCCAGGCCGGCGCGCCGAGGCCTGCGGCGAGATTCTAAAATCACCCCATTTGCAGCCCAAGGCCGAGGCCTTGGCCCATTACTGGCGCGGGCAGGCTTTGCTCGTGCTGCGTGACCAGAAAACGGCGACCGAGGATTTCGATGCCGCGGTGAAGTTGGACCCCACCCTGATCGCCGCCCGCTGGATGCGTGCCGTGATGTTTTTCGATCGCGGCGACTTTTCGAACGCCCGGGCGGATTTGGACGAGGTGGTTCGCGCGGCGCCGAAGGCGCAGTTCGCTTGGGGTCTGCGGGCGGAGACACTGACGCATGTCGGCCGCTTCGCCGATGCTGACAGCGACTACACCCAGGCCATCGCCCTGGGCGGTGAAGCCAAAGTTCTGGCCGCCCTGTTTGCCGGCCGTGGGCAGGTTCGCGGCATGGAGCACCGGACGGACCAGGCTCTGGCCGACTACAGCGAAGCCATCCGCCTGCTGCCCGACGATCCCCGGCTGTACCTGTCGCAGGGCGATCTTTACGAAGCCGATCACCAGTATGCGAAGGCCGTCGACGATTTCTCGGCGGTGATCCGTCTCTTTCCGCAGAAGGCCTACGCCTATGGCCGACGCGGCGTTCTGCGGGATGACCTGGGCCAGCACGACGACGCGATTCCCGACTTCACGCGAGCCATCGAACTGGCGTCGCCGCCGGAGCTGGCGCAACGCTATTTGGACCGCGGCATTTCCTATGAGGCGGGCGGCCATTTCGACAAGGCGTTGGCCGATCTCGACGAATCGATCAACCGTCAGCGGCAGCGCGATGCCTTGGTTGCGCGTGGGCGCGTAAAGTTCTTCATGAAGGATATGCCGGGCGCGATCGCCGACCTAAAGCAGGCCGCCGACGATCAGCCGCGCGATCAATATGCACCGCTGTGGCTATTCCTGGCGCAGAACGCCGCGGGACAGGATGCCAGGGCCGAACTCGCGCGACGCGCACCGCAAATCGATGTGACGCGGTGGCCGGGCCCGCTCGTTGAAGTCTTCCTTGGAACGCGCCCAGCCGATCGGATCGAACTGCCGCCGCATGACACGGATTGGGAACGGGCACGCGACAAATGCGAGTTGGAATACTATCGCGGCGAATTGGCTCTGACCCACGGTGACCGTACAGACGCGGCCAAAGCCTTTCAGGCCGCCATCGCCACCGGGACCACCGAATATGTCGAGTATCACGCCGCCCAGATCGAGCTGAAGCAACTGGCGCCTTGAGACGATCCGG
>CAZNZI010000054.1:0-11796 GCA_964577475.1 uncultured Rhodospirillaceae bacterium | reverse complement strand
TGAGCCTGCCGATTGCAACATGAAACGGGTAAAGTCCTCGTAAATAACAATTCACCAGTGTTGTAAGAATTCAGTCGGATAGACGATTGATCCAAAGCCCTCTTTCTTACGTAGGTTCACGTATTGGCGAGCAGGAGACTTCCGGCGAGAGTCCCTGTGGATGATTGGATACGGGGCCATGAATTCGACGTCCGACAGCGCGAGCAGAATTTCGCCGGACCTGATGCGCCGCATTGGCCAACGGGACCAGGTGGCGTTCCGCGCGCTTTACGATGCTACAGCCTCGCATCTATTTGCCGTTGCCCTGCGAATTGTCCGGCAGAGGGACCTCGCGGAGGATGTCTTGCAGGAAAGCTTCGTGTCCATTTGGGACCGCGCGCCGGATTACGATCCCGTACGCGGCTCGGCCATGAGCTGGCTGGTCACCATCGTCCGCCACCGCGCGATCGATACGCTGCGCCGCCTCAGCGTCCGCCCCGAGGGTGCCTCGGCCGGCGACGAAGCCTTGGCGACAATGATGAGCGGCGCCGATACCGCAGCCGGCGCCGAGCGCCGCGCACTCGACCGCTGTCTCGGCGAGCTCGACCAGAAGCCGCGCGAGGCGATCGTCTACGCCTATGCCTTTGGCTATACCCATGAAGAACTGGCGGCCAAGTTCAACACGCCGCTGGGCACTATCAAAAGCTGGATCAGGCGCAGCCTGGATCGCCTCAAACTCTGTCTCGACGGATGAACTATCTCGATCCCGAAAAACGGTCGATCCTGGCCGGCGAATATGTGCTTGGCACGATGCCCGATGCGGTGCGCGCCAATTTCGAACGTGCCATGCGCTTCGATGCATCCCTCGCCAGACTCGTCGGCGACTGGGCCGACCGGTTCTCCGCCATCGACGACACGCTTGAGCCGGTGAAGCCGCCGGCACGGATCTGGCGCGCCGTCGCCGCTCGTACGGCGCCCGTTAACGTGAAGCGCAGCGGGTCATGGACCGAGTCGCTCAATTTCTGGCGCGGCTTGACCGTCGGTGCCCTGGCCGTGGCCGCGGCGCTTCTGATCGTGCTCGGTGTCGTCACGATGAACCTGGCGCCGGACGCGCGCGTGGTGGCAGTGGTTTCCGACAAGGACGGCCAGCCCGCCTGGATCCTGCGCGAAGACAAGCCGCACGCGACCCTCGTGGTGGACACGGTGCGCAACCAGACGATCGACGCCCAGCATGCCTTCGAGCTTTGGGTGATCGCCGACAACAAGCCGCAGCCCCTCGGCGTGATCCCGTCGCGGACCGACGCCCGTGCGTCCGTGCCCGCGGCGGCGCTGCCGAAGAACGGCGCCGTCTTCGCCGTCAGCCTCGAACCGCCGGGTGGATCGCCCACGGGCCAGCCGACCGGACCGGTACTCTATCAGGGGCGCATCATCAACGACTGACCGTGCGGCCGGCGGATAAGTAGAATCCCCAGCCTGCGGTATTGTTGAGTTCGCCTTACAAAATCCTTGTCGCGATACTCCGAGAACCGGGGATTGTCTTGATGAGGGGCCTATTTCCATGTCGCACAACGATCTGTCGGTTCCCAACGAAGGTCTCGCCACCGAAACGCGCGACCTGTATTTCAGTGCGATTACCGATTCCAACGCCGCAATCCCGGACGAGATTCACGGCATAATCGAACGGTTGACGCCGCTCAGCGAAACGGACCTGCACACGCTGGCTCTGTGACAAGCGCTCCGCCTGCATCCGGTTTTCCCATCCGCGCGTAACTCCTGACGACGGCCGGCACGGCGCCGGCTTCGGAGATGGGAGGACACGCATGACCTTCGGCAAACAGTTTCTGATGCTCGGCGGCGCGGCGGCACTCGCGCTTTCGGTCGGCGCCTGCGCGATGGGCGGTTCCGACTCGATGGCAGTGAAGGACCCCGATGTCGGCGGTGCGCCGATGTATCCGAGCAAAACCATCGTCGACAACGCGGTCAATTCGAAGGACCACACCACACTGGTGGCCGCCGTGAAGGCCGCCGATCTGGTCGGAACGCTGCAAGGCCCCGGCCCCTACACCGTGTTCGCGCCGACCAACGAAGCCTTCGCGGCGCTGCCCGCTGGCACCGTCGATACGCTGCTCAAGCCCGAGAACAAATCCACGCTGACCAAGGTGCTGACCTATCACGTCGTGCCCGGCCGCTACGACAGCAAGACACTCGACCAATGGATCATGAAGAACGGCGGCACCGCGACCCTGATCACCGCCGAGGGCGGCAAGCTCTGGGTGAAGGGCGACGGCAAGGACCTCACCGTCACCGATGAAGCAGGCATGTCCGCGCATATCACCATCGCCGATGTCTATCAAAGCAACGGCGTCATCCTCGTCGTCGACAAAGTGCTGAGGCCGAAAGGCTAGGCATTCGACGCGACGTGGCGGCGGCTGAGCCCCCATCGCCGTCGCCACGTTTTTGGATCTGCCTTCCGTTCGCCCGACGGCGAAACCTTACGGCGGCCCTCTTGCGGCCGCCGTCTTTTTCTCGTCATACGCGGACCGAAAAGGGGTGCGGCGCAGCATGTGCCCGCTTCGGTCCTATCCCATGCAGGAATGGGAAGGCGGGGCTGCATGCCGGCCATAGTTCTGCTTCGATTTCCGCGTTAGAGTCGACGCCCGGCTATCAGGTTGGTCGCATGTCGTCTGTCGCCCCCGTCTCGCTCTCACAGGTCTCGCTGGCCGACAAATACGCGCTCGAATCGGGGCGCGTATACCTCACCGCGATTCAGGCGCTGGTGCGTCTGCCGCTCGACCAGATCCGGCGCGACCGTGCCGCGGGGCTCAACACGGGCGGTTTCATCTCGGGCTATCGCGGCTCGCCGCTCGGCGGCTACGACGAAGCGCTGTGGAAGGCGCAGTCGCTGCTGAAAGGCCACAACGTCCATTTCCAATCGGGCCTTAACGAAGAGATCGCGGCCACCTCGGTCTGGGGCGCGCAGCAACTGACGCTCTCGCAAGGTGCCACCGCCGACGGCGTGTTCGGCATCTGGTACGGCAAGGGCCCCGGCGTCGACCGCGCCATCGATGCGCTGAAGCACGCCAACTTGGCCGGCTCGGCTCGGCTCGGCGGTGCGCTGGTGCTGGCGGGCGACGATCACGGTTGCGTCTCCTCGACCTTGCCGCATCAAAGCGAATACGAATTGATCGGCTGCATGATCCCCGTCTTCGCGCCGGCCACGGTGCAGGACTATCTCGAGATGGGACTGGCGGGCATCGGCCTCTCGCGCTACTCGGGCTGCTGGGTCGCGATCAAGGCCACCAGCGAAACCTGCGAGGCCTCGGCGACGATCGCCGTCGGTCCCGACCGGCCGCGTCTGATCATCCCGACCGATTTCGAATTGCCGCCCGGCGGGCTCAACATCCGCTTCCCCGACAATCCGATCGACCAGGAACGGCGCCTACACGGGCCGCGCATGGAGGCGGTCGCCGCCTTCGCGCGCGCCAATCATCTCGACCGCACGCTGTGGCGCACGAGCCAGTCGCGGCTCGGCATCATGGCTTCGGGCAAGGCCTGGCTCGACCTGCGCCAGGCGCTGACCGATCTCAGAATCGACGAACAGGAAGCGGCCCGGCTCGGCATCGCGCTGATGAAAGTCGGCATGAGCTGGCCGCTCGAATCCTCCGTCGCGCGCGGTTTCGCCGAAGGGCTCAGCGATCTGCTGGTCGTCGAGGAAAAGCGTCCGCTGATCGAAGAGCAGGTGACGCGGCTCCTCTACAACATGCCGGCCGATCGCCGGCCAACCGTGGCCGGGAAGCGCGACGAGACCGGCGCGTTGCTGCTGCCGACCCATGGCGAGATCGGCCCGGCCAGTGTCGCGCGCGCCATCGTCGCGCGGCTGGAACGTCTCGGCGCCGATGTCGGCGAGCTGCGCCGCCGCGTCGCCTTGCTCGAATCCTTCGAGAAGCCCACCGGCGCACTCGGCATCAAGGAACAACGCAGCGCCTATTTCTGTTCCGGCTGCCCGCACAACAGCTCGACCGTGGTGCCCGAGGGCAGCCGTGCCGGCGCCGGCATCGGCTGTCATACGCTGGCGGTGTTCATGAACCGCAACACGCCCAGCTATACCCAGATGGGCGGCGAGGGTGCGCCCTGGATCGGGCAGGCGCCCTTCACCACCGAGAAGCACATCTTCCAGAATCTGGGTGACGGCACTTATGCCCATAGCGGATTGCTGGCGATTCGCGCCGCGGCCGCCGCGGGCGTCAACATCACCTATAAGATCCTGTTCAACGACGCGGTGGCGATGACCGGCGGTCAGCCGGTCGAGGGCGGGCTCACGGTGTCCGCCATCGCGCTCCAGATGCATGCGGAGGGCGCGAAGAGAATCGTCGTCGTCAGCGACGAGCCCGACAAATATCCGATCGGCACCGATTTCCCGCCCGGCATCACCTTTCATCATCGCCGCGATCTCGACGCCGCCCAGCGCGATCTGCGCGAGGTCGAGGGCCTGTCGATCCTGATCTACGATCAGACCTGCGCCGCCGAGAAGCGGCGTCGACGGAAAAGGGGCACCTTCCCCGATCCGGCCGTGCGCGCCTTCATCAACGATGCGGTGTGCGAAGGCTGCGGCGACTGCTCGCGCACCTCGAACTGCATCTCGGTCCTCCCGCTCGAAACCGAATTCGGCCGTAAGCGCGTGATCGACCAGTCGAACTGCAACAAGGACCTCTCCTGCGTCGAGGGCTTCTGCCCGAGCTTCGTGACGGTTCATGGCGGCCAGTTGAAGAAACCGGCGAAGCCTTCTGCCGATCCGGCGGAGCATGCCGAGGCCGATCCTGCCGACGGGTTGCCCGAACCCGCGCTGCCGGCCTCGCCCGGTGCCAGTATTCTGATCACAGGCATCGGGGGCACGGGGGTCATCACCATCGGCGCGCTGCTTGGCATGGCGGCCCATCTCGAAGGCCGCGCCTGCACGGTGCACGACAACACCGGGCTTTCGCAGAAGAACGGCGCCGTCACCAGCCATGTGCGCATCGCGGCCTCCGCCGACGATCTTGCCACCACGCGCATCGGCCCCGGCGGCGCGACCTTGCTGCTGGCCTGCGACATGGTGGTCGCCGACAGCCCGGCCCAGCTCTCGCGTTTGGCGCCCGGCGTCACGCGCGCCGTGGTGAATGCCTATCTCCAGCCCACCGCCGCTTTCGTACAAAATCCGGAGCTGCGGCTCGACGGTGCGGGCATTCTCAAGAATCTGCGCAACACGCTGGGCGGGCAGGGAATCGAGACGGTCGATGCCACGCGGCTCGCTACGGCGCTGATCGGCGATGCGATCGCCGCCAACCCCTTCATCCTCGGCTTCGCCTGGCAGAAGGGGCTGATCCCGCTCTCGCAGGACTCGATTCTGCGTGCGATCGAATTGAACGGCGTCGCGGTCGAGGCCAACAAGCGCGCTTTCGCCTGGGGCCGCCGCGCCGCCCACGATCCGACCGGTGTCGAAACCCGCGTCGCGCCGCGCAAGGTGGTGTCGCTTCCCACGGCCGCACCCGATCTCGAAACCCTGGTCGAGCGCCGGGCCGCCTTCCTCACCGACTATCAGAATGCGGCCTATGCGCAACGCTACCGCGATCTGGTCGCGCGCATCGCCCAGGTCGAACAGGCGCGTATCGGCAAGACCGATGCGCTGGCCCGTGCCGTGGCCGAAGGCGCGTTCAAGCTGATGGCCTATAAAGACGAGTACGAGGTCGCGCGGCTTTACACCAATGGCGACTTCGCCGCCAAGCTGAAGGAACGCTTCGAGGGCGGCACCACGGTCAAGGTGCATCTCGCCCCGCCGCTCTTCGCGCGCCGCGATCCTGTCACCGGCCACCTACAAAAGCGTGCCTATGGGCCATGGGTGCTGAGCGCGTTTGGTGTGCTCGCCAAACTCAAAGGCCTGCGCGGTACCGCTTTCGACATCTTCGGCTATACGAAAGAACGCCGCGAGGAACGGCAGATGGTCGAGGACTACGCGAAGCAGATGGACTCGGTCGCGCTCAACCTGACCGCCGCCAATCACGAGATCGCGGTGGCGCTCGCCAAACTCCCCGAACGTATGAAGGGCTTCGGCCACGTCAAAGAAGCCAACATCGCCGCGGCGAAAAAAGACGAAGCCGCACTGCTCGCCGCCTTCCGCGATCCCGGCAAGGCGAAGGCTGCGGAGTGAGCGCTTCCCTCCCCCGCATGCGGGGGAGGACCGGTGCCTATCGAACGTCCACCGGACGTTCGATCCTAACGCCCCAGTGGGGCGTTAGGCGGCAACCGGTGGGAAGGGGCCTTCTTTTTAGGACTGTTCTTACCCCGCCGCACACGCATTGGCCGGGATCTGCTGGCCGTCCTTCACCTGCGTCACCGCGATGCCGTTGCGGACGGCGGTGATCTCGGCCATCAGCGAGATCGCGATTTCGGCGGGGGTGCGGCTACCGATATGGAGCCCGATCGGCCCGCGCAGTTTGGCGATCTCGTCCTGGGTCAGTTCGAATTCCTCGAGGCGCTTGCGGCGCTTCTGCGAATTGGCGCGCGAGCCCAGAGCGCCGACATAGAAGGCATCGGTGTGGAGCGCCTCAATCAGCGCCATGTCGTCGAGCTTCGGATCGTGGGTCACCGCCACGACGGCGGTATGCGCGTCGACGCCGATCTCATTGACCACGTCGTCGGGCATGCCTTTCAGAAGCTGCGCGCCGGTGAAGCGCCATTCGGTGGTGTATTCCTCGCGCGGATCGCAGATCAGCACCTCATAGCCGAGCGGCAGCGCGAAGGCGGCGACCAGTTGCGAAATCTGGCTCGCACCGATCAGCAGCAGGCGCCAGCGCGGCCCGAAGGGCTGGGTCAGCACCTTGCCGTCGAAGTCGACTTCGGTGTCGCGCGTGGCGGGACCCAGGGTGACGCGGCCAGACTCGAGTTCGAGCTGGCGGGCGACGAGTTTATGTTCGCCGGCTTCGGCAATTACGGTCTCGGCCCAGGCATAGTCGACCAGCGGTTCCTGAATCAGACGCAGCGTGCCGCCGCAGGGCAGGCCGAAGCGCGCCGCTTCCTCGCGGGTGACGCCATAGGTGATCAATTGCGGCTTGCTCACTTTCTCGCCATGGCGCACGCGATGGACCAGATCGTCCTCGACGCAGCCGCCGGAAACCGAGCCGGCCACCACGGCGTCGTCGCGTACGGCCAGCAGCGCACCCGGCGGGCGCGGCGCGGAGCCGAAGGTCTCGACCACGGTGATCAGGCTGACCTCATGGCCATCCTTGCGCCATTTGGTCGCTTGTTCGAGCACGTCCAGATCGAGGCTCTGCATGGCTAAACCCTTTGATTTCCTGCCGAATTCGCCCATCCCTAAGGCCGAAGCCTATCGGACGATGCGCGCTATCTGTTGAAATATAGCGATTCCCCCGCAGTCCCGCAAAGGGGCGCCATAGTGCGGCGGGGGCCGTTTGGTTCGCTCGCCGGTCCGGTGCTAGGCTTGCGCCGCTTGCAGATGGGAGAGAGGACGGATTCGATGGCGAAGTCGGCTTGGCGGATGAAGGGCGAGTTCACCGAAAGCTGCAACTGCGACTACCTCTGCCCCTGCATCTTCACCAACCCGCAGGCCGAGGTGACTCACGATCACTGCACGGTCGCCCAGGTCTATCGCATCGACAAAGGCAGTGCCGGCAAGACGTCTCTCGACGGGCTGAAATTCGCGATGGTGTTCCGGTCCGGTAAGGTGATGGCCACCGGTAATTGGATTTTCGGTGCGGTGGTCGATGCGGCCGCCAATGCCGAACAGCGGACGGCATTGACCTCGATCGTCACCGGCGCGGCGGGCGGCACGCCCGGTTTCATCCGCGATCATCTGATCGGCGATTTCCGCGGCGTCGAATACAAACGGATCACCTATAGCGCCAAGGGCCATGACCGCGCGGCGAAGATTCCTGGCCTGATCTCCTTCGTCATCGAGGGTGTGCTGTCGAGCAATAACAACGGGGAGCCCTTCTACATCGACAACACCTCTCATCCCGCCAGCAAACGTCTCGCGCTGGCTCAAGCGAAAGAGACCCGCTTCACCGCGTTCGGCCTCGAGGTCGAGATGGTCGGCAAAGGCAACAATGGCCACTTCGCGCCCTTCGACTGGAAGGGATGACATCGCCCGCGCGCGATCGCGGCGCGATCTTCGCAGCCCTGCTCGGACTGACCGCGATCGCCTGGATCGCCCTGACTGTTCTCGTGCGGCGCATGATGGCCGGGTCACCGATGGCCGGCATGGGCATGGACACGATGCCGATGCCCATGCCGGCTCTGCCGTGGAGCGTGGGCGACTTCGCCGAAACCTTCGCCATGTGGTGGGTGATGATGGTGGCGATGATGCTGCCCAGCGCCTCGCCGATGGTCGCAACCTTCGCGGCCATCAATCGCAGCAAGCGCGAGAAGGGACGCCCGTTCATACCGAGCGGACTCTTCACCGCCGGCTATCTGCTGGCCTGGGGCGCGTTCTCCGTGGCGGCAACGGTCGCGCAATGGGGGGCTGCCGGGGCCGCATGGTTGCTGGGCGATTTGCAGCGGCTGCCGCCCCTGGTCGCGGGCATCGTTTTGGTCGCGGCGGGTGTCTACCAGTTCACGCCGCTTAAAAGCGTTTGCCTCACCCGTTGCCGCTCGCCCTTGAATTTCGTGATGAACCATTGGCGCGACGGTACGGTGGGTGCGCTCGCCATGGGCTTCGCCCATGGGATCTATTGCCTGGGCTGTTGCTGGCTGCTGATGGCGCTGCTCTTCGTCGGCGGGGTGATGAACCTCGTCTGGGCGGCCGCCATCGGCCTACTGGTGTTCGTCGAAAAGCTTCTGCCGGGTGGGACCACGATCGCGCGCGCCGGCGGCGCGATCGTCACAGGCTACGGTCTCTATCTGCTCTTCGAAGCTGCGACGGCCTGAAACCGCCGATCCGCCTCAGGCCTTGTTCTTGTAGTAGGTGTCGAGGAACACGGCGAACAGCAGCACCAAGCCTTTGATCACCTGCTGCAGGTCGATGCCGACACCTAGGATCGACATGCCGTTGTTCATCACGCCGATCATGAAGGCGCCGACCACGGCGCCGACGATCGTGCCGACACCGCCGGTGGTCGCCGCGCCGCCGATGAAGCAGGCCGCGATCACGTCGAGTTCGAAGCCCAGACCGGCCTTCGGCGTGGCAACGTTCAGGCGCGCGGCGAAGATGAGACCCGCGAGGCCCGAGAGGACGCCCATATTGACGAAGGTCATGAAGGCCAGCCGGTCGGTCTTGATGCCCGACAGTTTGGTGGCCTTCTCGTTGCCGCCCATCGCATAGATGCGCCGGCCGATCGTCGTGCTGGTGGTGACGAAGGAATAGAGAACGATCAGCGCGAACATCACGATGAGAACGTTCGGCAGGCCCTTATACGAGGCCAGCAGATAGGAGAAGGCGAGGAAGCCGAACGCGATCAGCGCATTCCGCCCGACGAACACGGCCGTCGGCTCTTCGGCCAGGCCGTGGGCCTGCTGGCCGCGGCGTTCGCGGACATTGAAGTAAATGATCAACGCCGTGACGATGATGCCCAGCACCAGCGACAGGACATTGAGGGAAGCGGGAATCAGGCCGGGGATGAAGCCCGAGCTGAGGAGCTGAAACTCTTTCGGGAATGGACCGACCGACGCGCCGCCGAGGATCGTGAGCTCGAGACCCTTGAACACAAGCATGCCGCCCAGGGTCACGATGAACGAGGGAATCCGGTAATAGGCGATCAGGAACCCTTGCGCGCCGCCGATCACGGCGCCTGCCGCGATGCAGATGATCGCGGCCAGCACCGGGTCCAATCCATAGGTCACCATCAGCACGGCTGACAATGCCCCGACGAAGCCCGAGACCGAACCGACCGACAGATCGATATGGCCGGCTACGATGATCAGCAGCATGCCCAGCGCCATCACGACGATGTAGCTGTTCTGCAGGACCAGGTTGGTCAGGTTGAGGGGCAGGAACAGCACGCCGCCGGTGGCGATCTGGAAGAAGATCATCAGCACCAGGAGCGACAGCATCAGCGCGTATTGGCGGATGTTGCTCTTGACGAAGCGCATGATGTTGGCGTTCGTGCGCGGCGGTGCGATTTCGACGATCTCGGTCATCTCAGCCTTCCCATGACTTCACGATGGCCCGCATGATTTTTTCCTGCGAGGCCTCTTGGACGGGCATCTCGGCGACGAAACGGCCTTCGTTCATCACATAGATGCGGTCGGTGATGCCGAGCAGTTCGGGCATTTCCGACGAGATGACGATGATCGCCTTACCCTCGTCGGCCAGTTTGTTGATGATGGAATAGATTTCGTATTTCGCGCCGACATCGATGCCGCGCGTCGGTTCGTCGAGGAACAGGATGTCGGGTCCCGCGAACAGCCATTTGCTCAGCACCACCTTTTGCTGATTGCCGCCCGACAGGTTGACCGTGGTCTGGTAGACGCCCGAACTGCGGATGTTCAGGCTCTTCCTGTAGTCATTGGCGATCTTCAGTTCCTTGAGATCGTCGATCACCGCGTAGTTCGACACGCCGGCGTGGTTGGCGAGCGTCACGTTGTGCTTGATGTGGTCGATCAGCACCAGGCCGAAGGCCTTGCGGTCCTCGGTGGCGTATGCGATCCCGGCCTTCATCGCCTTCTGGATCGTGCTGGTGTCGGTCACCTTGCCGTGCACCTTCACCTCGCCGGTGACATTGTGTCCCCAGGCGCGGCCGAAGATGCTCATGGCGAGTTCGGTGCGGCCCGAACCCATCAGGCCCGCGATGCCGACCACCTCGCCCTTGCGCACCGTCATATCAACGCCCTTGATCACCTGGCGGTCGGTATGGATCGGGTGGTAGACGCTCCAGTTCTTCACTTCGAGCATCGGCTCGCCGATATGCGAGACGCGCTTCGGATAACGGTCGGTCAGCTCGCGGCCGACCATCGCCTTGATGATGCGGTCTTCCTTGATCGTCTCGGCGCGGCAGTCCAGCGTATCGACCGTCTTGCCGTCGCGCAGCACGGTGATGTGGTCGGCGACTTTGGAAATTTCGTTCAGCTTGTGCGAGATCAGGATCGAGGTCATGCCCTGCGCGCGGAATTCCTTGAGCAGGTTCAAGAGCGCGTCGGAATCGGTCTCGTTCAAGCTCGCGGTCGGCTCGTCGAGGATGAGCAGCTTCACCTTCTTGTTGAGCGCCTTGGCGATCTCGACCAACTGCTGCTTGCCGGTGCCCAGATGGGTGACCAGCGTGTTGGGATGCTCGCTCAAGCCCACTTTCAGCAGCAGGTCTTTCGTGCGCCGGAAGGCTTCGAGGTGGTTGATGACGCCGCCGCGGTTGGCGATCTCATGGCCGAGGAAGATGTTTTCGGTGATCGACAGGAGCGGCACCAGCGCCAGCTCCTGGTGGATGATGATGATGCCGGCGGATTCGCTGTCCGCGATATCGCGGAACTTGCGCTCTTCGCCGTCGAAAAAGATCTGGCCGGAATAGGAACCGTATTCGTAGACGCCGGAGAGAACCTTCATCAGCGTCGATTTGCCGGCGCCGTTCTCGCCGACGACGGCGTGAATCTCGCCTGGAAAGACCGAGAGGTTGACATGCTCAAGCGCGTTCACACCCGGGAACGTCTTGGTGATGTCTTTCATCTCGAGGATGGGCTGCATCCCGGTCCTGCGCATACTGTGGTGATCAGGCCGGACCCGGGGTCCGGCGATCGGAGAACACCATGTTCTCGGAGAAAAGCGGGGGCCCCCACAGCGGAGCCCCCCCCCCCAATAAAAAAAGAAAAGGTCTTTTGGGTAGTATCCGGAGCCCACCC